>DASXGF010000646.1:0-2415 GCA_036489275.1 Myxococcaceae bacterium
GGCCCAGACGCCGGACAGCGTCGCTCAGGAAGGCCGTACGGCGGCGCTGGGCGTCGAGGAGGACGAGGGTCGCCTCAGGCCAGTGGGTGGCCACGACGAGGCCGGGGAGTCCGCCCCCCGAACCCAGGTCCAGAAGGACCGGCGGGGTGGGGCCGTCAGGCCACAGGCGGCGGCAGACGGCGACGAAGCCCTCGGCGTGGCGGAGGTGGGTGTCGACGGGGCCGGGACCCAGGAAGCCGGCGGCTCGGGCCTCCTCGAGAATCTGGCGGAGCTCGGGGAGGGGAGGTGGCTGCGAGGGCTGCGAGGGCCCGGAGGGCTGGGTGGCCTGAGGGGGGTCGGAGAGGGGAGGGGGGGAGGCGGCGGCGGAGGGGTCGGTGCGAGGCACCGACGGGTCAGGACGCCGGGGCGATGACGACGTGGCGGTGGGGGTCCTCGCCCTCGGAGCGGGTGACGACGCCGTCCACCTCGTTGATGGCGTCGTGGACCGCCTTGCGGTCGGCCGGGCTCATGGCCTCGAGCGCCTTCTCGTGGCCCGAGGAGATGACCTCCTCGGCGATCTGGACGCTGAAGCGCTTGAGGGCGCCCGAGCGGCGCTCCCGGTAGCCGGCGACATCCACGAGGATGCGGTCGGTGCGGGAGGGGCACTGGCGCTGGACCACGGCCCGGGTGAGGTCCTGGAGGGCGGCGAGGGTGGAGCCGCGGGGACCCACCAGCATGCCGAGGTCCTTGTCCTCACCGGTGGCGGCGATCTCGACGGTCTCCTCGTCGAGGAGGCGGGTCTCGACGGTGGCCTCGACCCCGTACTCAGCGAGCAGACCGGCGAGGAACGTACGTCCGATCTCGCCCTGTTCCTCGAGCGTCATTCCCTCGGCCATGTCCACTGTCTCCTTACCTTCGATGCTCCGGGACGGAGCCTTCGCGTGGGACGGCTCCCGGGTGGAGCCGTTCTGCGACCCTTCACGCATCTCGGCGCCAGCGGCGGCTGTGCCTGTGGTGGTGGACCGAGACCGGTTGCGGCGGCGGCGAGCCGAGCGGCTGCTGCCGGTGCCCTGCCCCCGTCCCGGGTCCGATGCGTCCGAGTCCTCGCCGCGACCCGAAGAGCCGTTGCCGCCCCCTCCGCTCGTCGATGCCTTCTGGGCGTCGGCACTTCCGTTGCCGGCAGAGGCCCGGCCCCCACTCGAGGATCGGGAGCCGGAGCTCGAGGTCGAGCTTGAGCTGGAGGAGGAGCCGCTGCGCGGGCGCTCGCCCTGGCGGGACCGGCCGCCGCGGCGGGAGCGCTCCCGCTTGGGCCGGGCGCCGACCGGACGGACCCGGGCCCGCACGCGGGCCTCGACGCGCACGCGGCCGAAGAGACCCATCTTGGGCTCGTTGACGACGTCGACCTCGGCGTCGTCGAGGCTCACGCCGAGCTGGTCGAGTGCCTGTTCGGTCGCTTCCTCGACGGTCTTCCCTGCTACTTCAACCCCCTCCACGTCCTAGCGTGCCTTTCTGGCCCGCTTGGCTCGCGATCGGTTCTGCGGCTTCGGGGCCGGCGGCTCCTCTGCCGCCGCTCCCTTCCCGTTGGCGGGCCGCTTGCCCGCCCTCGGCTTCCGCCCGTTCGCGTCCGTGTTGGGCCGTCCGTTTGTCTCCGCCTTCGGTGGCGGCACCGTTCCCTTGGCCAGCGCCGTCCCGTCCGTCGCGGTCGAGCGCTTCTTCGCCGGCTTGGGGGCCGGCTTCTCGGGTGGCGGCGGTTTGTCCTGTTTGCCCGAGCCGATCTCGCGTTCGACGGCCACGGGTTCGACCATCCCCGTCTTGAACATCACCTCTTGGGTGCCGATCCGCATCGCCGAAGAGACGACCATGTAAATGGTTGCTCCGGCCGGCACTCTTAGGTAAATGAACCCGAAGATAATTGGGAAAAACTTCTGCATTGTTTGCATCTGCGGATTCGCAGCTGCAGCCTGCGGATTACGACTATTCATCTGCTTCATTTGGTAGTACTGCAGGAACATCGCAGCCCCAATGAGCACCAGGTAGGGGATGACCAATACCGCCTGACTGGCGCTTCCCGGGTGGGTGTGGGTCGTGAAGGGATAGGACGAAAGATCCATCCCGAACCACCAGTGCATCTGGCCCTGACTATTGACCAGATCGGTGTGCATTTGAGAAGAAGTCGGAATGTACCGAGGCGCCCCACATACCGCATGTGTGCACTTCTGATATATGCCACTCACGCCGGTGTAATAGTGACCCCGCGTCACCGTGGTCGAGAGCCCGCGGATCAACGTGTACAGCACGATCAGGAAGGGCATCTGCAGGAGGCTCGGCAGGCAGGCGCCGAACGGGCTGGTCCCGTTCTCCTTGTAGAGACGCATCATCTCCTGGTTGAGCATCTCCCGGTTCTCTGCGCCCTTGTACTTGGCCTGCAGCTTCTTC
>DASXGF010000664.1:0-1936 GCA_036489275.1 Myxococcaceae bacterium
GCGGAGGATGCTCCGAGTGCATCCCACCGGCAAACTCGTGGTGGAGGTTTGCAATGAAGAACAATGCTCGACGCAGTGGACGGGTGCAGGCCATCGTCGCCGGAGGGCTCCTGGCTGCGGTCCTCGACGCCGCGAACGCGCTCGTGGCCTACAAGCTGGCCTTCGGGATGTCTCCGCTCGCCATCTACCAGTTCGTGGCCAGCGGGATGCTGGGGCAGGGCGCCTTCGCCGGAGGGATCGGGACCGCGCTGGTCGGGGTCTCCGTCCACCTTCTCGTCGCCTTCGCTGCCGCGACGGTCTTCGTCCTCGCCAGCGAGCGGCTCCCGTCGCTCCGGCGCGACGCCGTGGGCTGGGGGCTCGCTTTCGGAGTGGGGGTGTTCCTCGTGATGAACGGGGTGGTGATCCC
Source organism: Myxococcaceae bacterium (assembly GCA_036489275.1). Lineage (GTDB taxonomy): Bacteria > Myxococcota > Myxococcia > Myxococcales > Myxococcaceae > RPRB01. The sequence continues at coordinate 407 of DASXGF010000664.1, forward strand.
GCTGTCACGGATCCCGGCCTCCGTCCCACCGCTTCCGCTCCTGATCGACGGCGTCGTCGCCCACGCGCTCCTGGTGGGCCTGCCCATCGCGCTCGCCGCGCGGCGCTTCCTCGGGAGCCCTGGGAGAGCGGCGCTCGCGGGCGCCGTGCCCGAGATCTAGACGCAAACGAGTGGCATCACGGTCGGTCGCGCGATGCCTTGCCTCCCGCGCCGCGCGCAGTCCATCGTGCGCACTTTCGCGCCGCACGGCCGCGCGCTGGACGTGCACGCGGCCGGAAGGGAGCTCCTGGTGACCGTCCGCCGCGGACGTCATTTCCTCCAGATCCCCGGGCCGACCAACGTGCCGGACCGCGTGCTCCGGGCGATGGACTTTCCCACCATCGATCACCGCGGCCCGCTGTTCCAGGCGCTCGGGCAGGAGGTGCTCGTCGGGTGCCGCGTGGTGTTCCAGACCGAGGACCCGGTCATCATCTTCCCCGGGTCGGGGACCGGCGCCTGGGAGGCCGCGCTGGTCAACACGCTCAGCCCCGGCGACCGGGTGCTGATGTTCGAGACGGGCCACTTCGCGACGCTCTGGCGCACGATGGCCGAGCGGCTGGGCCTCGCGGTGACCTTCGTTCCCGGGGACTGGCGACACGGGGTGGACCCCGCGGAGGTCGAGCGCCGGCTGGCCGAGGACGGGGCCCAGGCGATCAAGGCCGTGGCGGTGGTGCACAACGAGACCTCCACCGGGGTGACGACCCGCGTGGCCGAGGTCCGCAAGGCCATCGACCGCGCGCGGCACCCGGCGCTGCTCCTCGTCGACACCATCTCCTCGCTCGCCTCGATCGACTACCGGCACGACGCCTGGGGCGTGGACGTGACGGTCGGCGGCTCGCAGAAGGGACTGATGCTTCCGCCCGGGCTCGGCTTCAACGCCGTCTCGGCGAAGGCGCTGGCCGCGTCGAGGAACGCGCGCCTCCCGCGTAGCTACTGGGACTGGCAGGAGATGCTGAAGCCCAACGCCTCGGGCTTCTTCCCCTACACGCCAGCGACGAACCTCCTCTACGGACTGCGCGAGGCGCTGCGCATGCTCCAGGAGGAGGGGCTGCCCCAGGTCTTCGCTCGTCACACACGCCTCGCGGAGGCGACCCGGGCGGCGGTCCGTGGCTGGGGGCTCGAGCTCCTCCCCGCGGACCCGGTCGAGGCGTCGGACTCGCTCACCGCCGTGGTCTTCCCGCAGGGCCACGACGCGGATGCGTTCCGCAAGGTCGCCCTCGAGCGCTGGGACATCTCGCTCGGTGCGGGGCTGGGGAGGCTATCGGGAAAGATCTTCCGCATCGGACACCTCGGTGACTTCAACGACCTGATGCTCATGGGCACCCTCGCGGGGGTGGAGCTGGGGCTCCGCGCCGCGGCTGTTCCCCACCAGGCCGGCGGTCTTCCCGCGGCGATGGAGGTGCTGTCCCGGGCGCCGGCCGAGGTTCGCGCCGCCCGCGTCGTGCACGGCTGAACGAAGCGTCCAGGAGGGAAGGTCGACATGCAGCGCCG
>DASXGF010000708.1:0-5078 GCA_036489275.1 Myxococcaceae bacterium
CGCCGACCGAGCCGAAATCCCGCTTCCCGCGGCGACCTGCTCCGCCGCCGAGATGCTCATCAACGGGATGATTCCCTGGCTCGACGTGTGGCAGGTCGGTGGGACGACGTGTGGCAAGCCTTACGGGTTCGACGAGGAGACCAACTGCGGCACGACGTACAGGATCGTCGCCCTCCGGGACTCGAATGCGCTGCACCAGGGTGACTACACGGACGGGCTCGTTCCTCGCTGCCCCGCCGAGGACGACCTGTCCCACGCGCTCGGCGATCCGGCCGAGGGTCTCCTGGCGGCGGCCCTCGCCGCGCGCGAGACCGGCCAGTGTCCGCCTGCGGCGAGAGGCGCTTCCCGCAGCCCGGGCTCTCTCCTCAGTGGCGAAGCGCCACGACATCCATCTCCAGTGCCGCGCCCTTGGGCAGCCCACTGACAAAGACGCTCGTCCGCGCCGGCCGCGCATCACCGAGGCGCTTGAGGTACGTCCCGTTCATCGCGGCGAAGTCCTCAGCCTTTGCCAGGTAGACGGTCACCTTCACCACGTCGGCAAAGCCGAGGTGCTCCGTGGCGAGCACCGCGGCCAGGTTGTCCATCACCCGATCGGTGGCCTGCTCGATTCCGCCCGCGATCAGATTCCCCGTCTGCGGGTCGGTGGGCGTCATCCCGGAGACGAAGAGGAATTCCCCGGCGACGATGCCCTGCGAGTACGGACCGGGCTTCGGCGCCTTGTCCGTCAGCACCGCACGAGGCTTCGCGGGTGCCGGGGCCGAACGGGCCAGTCCCGCGGTGAGCAGCAACACGGCAGCTCCCAACGAGAGAACCGTCTTCATCTGAGCCTCCTCGTGGGGCGGAATCTGCTCCCGGTGCCCCTGCGCGGAGGCTACGCCGGCTGGGACGCTCAAAGCTCCAGAAGATGGTCGCCGGTGGTCGCTGTCCGGGCGGTGACCCTCACCCAGTCGCCGACCTCCGGCGCGCTCGCCGGAACCGGCGACGTCCGCGCGCGCATCACCCGCACACCGCTCCGGGCCGCGCCGTCCGGATCCTGCATCGCGAAGCCGAACGCCCCAGAGCTGCTCTTCCACCGTGCGACGACCACACCGCGCACAGCGACCAGCCGCCCCGGTGCCCAGCCCGACACGAGCTGGCGCACGTCGTCGGAAGGCGGAGCAGGGGAGCCGGCCGCCGCGCGAGGACCCTCGAGGTCGTCGCAGCTGGCGAGCGCGACCACCGAGAGCGCCGTCGCCCCCGACGTGCGCAGCTGCCAGATCCCCGAGACCGTCGAGATCCGCGTTCCCTCCGTCCAGCGCGAGCGACAGGATGGCTTCGGTCCGAGGTACGCGTAGGTGTCGACGGCGATCGTCCGACCCTCCCCGTCGACCAGCGCGAACCCGTCGCAGTAGCTCCCGCTGGGCACGGCGCAGGGCACGGTGCGGACCCGTCCGTCGATCTGCACCTCGACCCGCATGTCGCTGAACGGACCGGCGCCGGCGTCCGGCGCGAGGTCGGCCACCTCCGCCCGGCGTGCCGGGGGCAGGCCACGCCCACGATCGAGCACCTCGATGCCGGGGCCGCGCGTCGGCGACCAGATGGCTCCTTCGCGCGCAGGGCCCGCGGGGTCCCCGTCCGGAGACGGCGGCGTCTCACCGCCCGAACACCCGGTGCATCCCAGCGACCCGACCAGCAGCGCCACCACGCAGATCCGCATCCCCGCCTCCCGCCGCCGCAAGGGGAAAGCAAGGAGCTCGCCACTCGGCCGCTCCGCGCACCCGGGCGGCGGCCGGAGAACTCGACCTCCCGCGCCCACGTGCCGTCCGGCGTCCCAGGCCAACGGCCATGGACCCGTCTCGTGACAACGGGGATCCCGTCTTGCGGCAGACCGATGGCACCCCTAGTCTCCGCAGCCACGCGCTGTGGACCAGGGCTCACACACCGTCGTCTCAAAGCACTCGACCGTTCCCGACGCGGCCGCGCTGCGGGAGGACCTCCGCAGCTACCTCGTCGTCATCCTGGCCGGTGAGCCCATCGCGCGACATGTCGTCGGTGCGCAGCCGCTGACCGTCGGGCGAGATCCGGCACGCGACGTCGTCATCTCCGACCAGAAGGTCTCGCGCCTCCATCTCCAGGTCGCGATGCTCGGCGGCGAGGTGGTGCTCGAGGACCTCGGCTCCAGCAACGGCACCTTCATGGACGGGCACCGACTCTCCGGCCCCACCGTCCTGCCCGCGAACCACTGGGTGCAGCTCGGCAGCCATCTGCTGAAGCACGAGCGGCGAAGCCACCGCGAGGTGGACCGGGAGATCGAGCTGCAGCGCGATCTGGAGAAGGCCCGCAGCTACGTCCAGTCGCTCCTCCCCGCGCCCGTGCAGACCGGCGACGTCCGCGTCGACTGGTTCCACTGCCCGTCCGCAGCCCTGGGAGGCGACGCCTTCAGCTACGGGCCGCTCGACCGCGACCATCTCTTCGCCTACCTGGTGGACGTCAGCGGCCACGGCGTCGAGGCGGCGATGCACACGGTGAGCGTGCTCAATGTGATGCGTCAGCGCGCGCTCCCCGGCGTCGACTTCCGCGAGCCGGCCCAGGTCCTGGAAGGGCTCAACGGCGTCTTCCCCATGGAGGAGCACGGCGGGCTCTTCTTCACCCTCTGGTACGGCGTCTACTCGCGGCCCGACCGGCACATCCGCTACTCCTGCGCCGGCCACCACCCGGGCTTCCTCTTCGAGCGCGACCGGCCGGCCAGCGCCCTGCGCACCCGCGGCCCGATGATCGGCGCCGTGCCGGGGCAGCGCTACACCTGTGCCGAGGCCCCGGTGCCCGCGGGCTCGCTCCTCTACCTGTTCTCGGATGGCGCCTTCGAGGTGACCGCCCCCGACGGACGGCAGCTCGGCCTCGATGACTTCCTGATGTTGCTTGGCGGCCGCGAGGCTGGCACTTCCGGCGAGGCGGAGCACATCTACAAGGCGGTCAAGGAACGAACCAGACCCGGACCGCTCGACGACGATTTCTCGGTGCTCGCGGTGAGCTTCGACTGAGACCGGGCGGACGGCCGGCAGGAGTCCTGACGATGAAGATGGACATCACCGAGGACGACGGGGTGGTGAAGGTCGGGCTGATGGGCCGGCTCGACACGCCCGGAGTCGACGCCGTCGAGACCCGCTTCACCGCCGCCGTGGTCCCCCGGGCGGCGCGCGCCGTGGTCGACCTGTCGGGGGTGGAGTTCATCGGCTCCCTCGGGCTCCGGATGTTCATCACCATCGCCCGCGCCCTGAACCGCCGGAACGGCCGGATGATCCTCTACGCGCCGCAGCCCTTCGTCGCCCAGGTCTTCGAGACCGCGTCGCTGGGAGACATCATCCCGGTGAAGCCGGATGCCACCTCGGCCGTCGCCGCGGCCAAGGCCTGAGCAACCCCGTGGCCGGCGCGCCGACCGAGAGCTCGCCGCGCATCGACCTCCGACTCGCGGCCACCCGGCAAGGGTTCGCCGCCGGGTTTGACGAGCTGCGGCGAGGCCTCGACGCCCTGCCGCTCGATGCCCGCGCCCGCTTCTCGGTGGAGCTGATCTTCGAGGAGGTGGTCGCCAACCTCGTCCGGCACGGCACCCGGACCGACGCGCCGACCACCACCCTGTCCCTCGAGGTTGTCCTGCGGGACGACGCCGTCCAGCTGACCTTCCTCGACGACGGGGTGCCCTTCGATCCGCGCAGCCGGCCCGATCCCGCTCCGGCCACGGACCTCGAGCACGCCGAGGTCGGGGGCCGGGGACTGATGCTCATCCGTAGCGTCTCGAGGACTCTGGAGTACGCCCGTACCCCGGAGGGGCAGAATCGACTCAGCGTTGCCGTCACAAGGGATGCGACATCGGGGCCGCGGATGAGCGATGGTGCGCGGTCTGGCGTCTGAGACCGACATCGGAGACATTCCCATGCTGACGAGGACTGCGAGCCGCTCCCTGGGGCTGCTCGTCGCCGGAGCGCTGCTCGCCGCGCTTCCGGCTCACGCGACCGGCTCCATCGGCGGGCTCGACTACTTCAAGAACTACTTCGTCACCGGTGACTACGTCACGGGAGCCGTCGGCCTCCAGCGCACGGGCGTGAACGGGTTCGCCAGCGGGAACATCAACATCGCCGGGATCCCCGACGGCGCCGAGGTCGTCGCCGCGTACCTCTACTGGCAGACCATCTCCTCGAGCGGCGCGCCCGATGCCTCGGCGCTCCGGGGGGCGAAGTTCAAGGGCAACGACATCAGCCAGATCGCCGTGCTGCTCGACCAGTCGGGCACCGCGGCCTGCTGGAGCAACGGTGGCGGCACCGGCCAGACCAACGGCTCGCGGGCCACCTGGTCCTACCGCGCGGACGTGCTGCGGTTCTTCCCCCGCATCCGCCCGGCGACCGCCGACGCCGCGGTGCAGGTCCTGGTGAATGGCAGCCACACGGTCACGCTGCCGGACATGGGAACGAGCAACCGCCTTCCCTCGACCCTCGGCGCCGGCCTGGTGATCGTCTACCGGATCAGCGGCTACGACCCGAGGACCGGCTACCAGACTGCGCGCATGCCGCTCCGCTCGATCGTGATCTTCGATGGCGGCATCACCGTGGACAACCACAGCTCGAGCTTCCAGGTCGGCCTGGAGGGCTTCTTCGAGGCCGACCGGAACCAGCCCAAGGCCCGCCTCACGATGCTCGCCGCCGACGGTCAGTCCAACAAGAGCGAGCGGGTGCAGATCCGGAGCACCGCCTCGACGTCCGACAACCGGGTCGTCGCGACCAATCCCTTCGTGGCGAACACGGGCTTCGAGGCAGTCACCTTCGAGAACGTCGCCCTCGAGCCCGGCGCGATGAAGGCCACCGTGACCGTCGATGCTGGCAAGAAGGGCACCTTCGACTGTCTGAGCTTCCCCGCGGCGGTGCTGAGCACGAACGTCCAGGACCGCGACGCCGACGGTCTCCTCGACGTCTGGGAGTCGAAAGCGGAGTGGAGCAACAAGCCCGCCCGGCTCGCCTCGGTGTACCCGACCTGGCCGCTCGCCGATCCGACCGGAGCGCCCCTGCCCGACCTCGGTGCGATGGGCGCGAACCCCGACGCGCAGGACG
>DASXGF010000719.1:0-5626 GCA_036489275.1 Myxococcaceae bacterium
CCGCGACGGGTCCTTTCCGTACTCGAAGGAGGCCTGCGCGTCCTGCGCCGACTGCGCGGCGCCGATGGACTTCTTCGCGTCGTCGAACTCCTTGGGGAAGGCCGTGGGGTCGCCGGTCTTGACCGCGTGGGCGTAGGTGTCCTTCGCCTTCGCAAGGTCGGGATAGGTGAACGGCTTCGAGCAGCCCGCGGAGGCGAGGGCCAGCACAACGGTGAGCTTGATCGATCGCATGGTCGTCCCTCTCACTTTCCGAGCTTGGCCTTGAGATCGGCGATCTGCCCGTCGAGCTCCTTGGCCTTGGCGACGTTGGTCTGCTCGGTGGCCTTCACCTTCGCGTCGTCGGCCGCCGCGCTTGCGAGCGAGAGCTGACCGAGGGCCGCGCGCGGGTCACCTTGCTTGATGAGGTTCTGCGCGGAGCCCAGGTACTTCTCGGCCTGGGCCAGCAGGTCGCTGGAGCCCGCGAAGTTCGACGCGCCCGCGGCCTTGGCGGCATCGATGGCGGCGGTGGCGGCCTTCAGCTTCGGAGCGGGGTCGACGGTGGAGCAGCCCACGGCTGCCACCCCCAGGGCGAGCACGGCAACGATTCGACGCATGGAGAGGTCCTCGAGACCACGGGTTAGGCGCGCCCGGAGCGGCGCCCCGCATACTGAAGCGGACGCCGCCCTGGGTGACGGTTGTGAAACGACGACGGTTGCTCCTGCACCGGTCGGGGCACGGCGAAGATGGTCCTGGCTTTCGCGGTCAGACATCGCTCGTGCAGAACTTGCAGCGGGTTGCGGCAGCGGCAACCGCCTCGGTACAGCGCGGACAGGTCTTGGTCGGCACCGGAGGCGGTGCCTTGATCAGCGCCTTGGTGACGAAGAACACCACCAGCGCGACGATGCCGAAGTCGACGATGCGCCCCATCAGGTCACCGTACTTGATGGCGTTGGTGACCTTGCCCGCGGCGTCGTGGGTCAGCGGTAGCTCCCAGTTCCGCCACTCCCCGCCAGGCAGCAGGATCCCGACGAACGGCATGACGATGTCGTCGACGATCGCGCTGACCACCTTGCCGACCGCGGCGCCAATCACCACGCCGATGGCCAGCGCGAGGGCGTTCTGCTTCAGCAGGAACTCACGAAAGTCCTTCGTGAGACTCATCGCGGCTTCCCTCCCCTGTCGCGCCCTGCCCGTCCTGCCCTTGTCCCGCCCGAAACGCAACAGGAACCTGATCTGTCGCCCATTGACCGTTGGCCCCCTTTCCCCAGAAGTCGTACAAACGTTTTCGACTGGAGGGACGGCGCCATGCCCGACGACGAGCCGGATTTCTCCGACGTGCAGGGGGGCAGCTCGAGCATCTCGACGGACGAGCAGGTGGACCGGACGTACACGGTCCGCCCCGGAGACAGCCTGAGCAAGATTGCCAAAGCACTGATGGGCGACGCCAAGAAATGGCGCGTGCTCTACGAGGCGAACAAGGACGTCGTCGGCGCCAACCCGGACCTCATCCGCCCCGGCCAGGTCCTGAAGGTTCCGAAGGCCTGACCCCGCGGGGACGGACGTCCCTTCGAAAAGCACACGGGAGGAACACCGATGCTCCGGAAGGCTGTCGTGTTCGGTCTGTCGCTGCTCGTGCTCTCCGGCTGCAAGAAGGAGGAGCCGCCCCCACCGCCACCCCCGCCGCCTGTCGCGCAGACGCCGCCCCCTCCGCCACCGGCGCCCTTCCGGGTCACCGTGGTGCAGCTGGGGAGGGGCATCCAGCCCGACAACACGGTGCAGACGCCGACCAACGCCTTCGGCCCGAAGGACACCATCTACCTCTCGGTGACCAGCGAAGGCATGGCGCCGCAGGCGGTGATCGGCACCCGGTGGACCTACGGCCCGAAGGACGTGCTGGTCCACGAGGAGACCAAGACGATCAGCGCGCCCTCGGAGAAGGCGATGCGGACCGAGTTCCACATCTCGAAGCCCTCGGGCTGGCCGGCGGGCGACTACAAGGTGGCGCTGACCGTCGACGGGCAGGCGTCGCAGATCCAGTCGTTCAGCGTGGCCAAGGCGGGCGCGGCGAAGCGCTGACTCAGCGCCGCGCGACCTCGGTCCCGCCCACCGCTGCCGTCATGCCGCTGCGCCGCCAGGCGTGGGCGAGGCACAGCGTCGTGTGGGCCAGCCCCACGTCTCCGTTCCGGTCGAGCACGATGAGACCGGCCCTCCCCCGGACCGAGCGCTCGAGGACCCCGAGCGCCTCGCCGGCCGCGCCCTGCGCCGATGCTCCGCGCTCCAGCGCCACCAGCGCACGCGTCGCGAGCCCCACCCGGAGGATGTGCTCGCCCCAGCCGGTGCAGGCGACCCCGCCGGCGCGCGAGTCCGCCACGTAGCCCACGCCGGGGAGCGGCGCGTCCCCCACCCGCCCGGGGAGGCTGAACGCGACGCCGCCGGTGCTGTTGCCCGCGGCGATCTGCCCCTCGCCGTCGAGCGCCACCGCGCCCACGGTGTCGTGCGCGAAGTCGTCCGCGGTTCCCAGCCGGCCCGCCCGGAAGTCGGCGTAGCGTGCCCGCTCGCGCTCCACGACGAAGCTCTCGGGATCCACGAGCTCGAATCCCTGATCCCGGGCGAAGCGCTCCGCCCCCTCGCCCACCAGGAGGTGGTGCCCCGAGCGCTCGAGGACCGCGCGGGCCAGGCGGATGGGATGGGCCACCCGGTGCACGCCTGCCACCGCGCCGACGTGGAGAGTGCGCCCGTCCATCAGGCCGGCGTCGAGCTGGACCCGTCCCTCGGCGGAGAGCACCGAGCCGCGGCCCGCGTCGAACGCCGGGTCGTCCTCGAGGAGCTCGACGGCCGCGACCACCGCGTCCAGGGCGGACCCGCCCGAGGCGAGCACCGTGAAGCCCTTCTCGGCGGCGGCGAGGCAGCCGGCCGCGTGCGCCTCCCGCGCCTCGGGAGGAATGCTCCAGGCGCCCCCGTGAACCACGATGGCCGTCATCCGTCCGGTCATGGACGGGAGCGACCCTACGTCACCCGGCGGCCACACGCGCTCTCCAGACGGTTTCACTGGACCGGGGGGCATGCCTACCGTGGGCATCCATGGGCTCTCTCTTCCAGAAACGCTGGATCCGCATCCTGGCCGTCGTGGTGGCGGTCGTCGTCGCGGTCGTCTTCATCCTCTCCCTGGTCCTCGACTCCATCCTGACGAAGAAGGCCCAGGCCGAGGCGGCCACGCTCTCGCAGCAGCTGGGCCGTCCGGTCTCCATCGGCCGGGTCTCCACCAGCTTCCTCACCGGCCTCGGCGCGACGGTGTCTGGCCTCGAGGTGGGCGCCGGGCCGGACGAGGGCGTGCCGCTCGCCCAGGTGAAGGAGGTGGGGGTCAAGATCGGGGCGCTCCGGGCGCTCTTCTCCCTGGGCAAGGACATCGTCGTCCGCTCGGTCGAGATCGACCAGCCGGTGGTGAACGTGGTCCGCCTCCGCGACGGCACGACCAACCTCGAGCGGCTGCAGTCGCGCCTCGAGGAGCAAGACAAGGGCAAGCCAGCCCAGCCCGCGAGCAACGAGCCGAAGGACCTCTCGGCGGTGCGGGTCGACCACGCGGAGGTGAACGACGGGCGGGTGCGCCTCGTGGACCGGAGCACCGCTCAGACGCGCGAGCTCGGCATCTCGGACCTGGACATGACCGTGGACGACCTGCGCGCCGGCAAGCCGCTGGACGTGGTGGTGAAGGCCGCGCTGCTGGCCGAGAAGCAGAACCTCGAGCTGCGGCTCCACACCGCGCCGCTGCCCAACACGCTGCAGCCGACGCCCGAGCGGCTGATGGTGAAGATCCAGCCGGTCGACCTCGCGCCCCTCGGCCCCTTCCTCCCGAAGGATGCGCGGCTCGAGGCAGGGAAGCTCGATGCGGACTGGACCGCCGAGCTGGGCAGCGCCGTGCCCGGCGGCAAGGGGCCCACCAAGGCCAAGGGCGGCATCCACGCCAGGGGCCTGCGCTTCGCCGGCACGAACGCGTCCCCGGTCGACGTCACGCTCGACACCGACCTGGACGGCGACATGGAGGCCGGGGACCTCGACATCCGGAAGCTCGCGCTCGCCCTCGGTCAGGCGGGCATCACCGGGCAAGGGCGGGTCAAGAACCTCGCCAGCGACAAGCCCAGCATCGAGAACTTCCAGATCGTCGGACACGACCTCGACCCGGCGGTGATCGGTCGTTCCTTCCCGGCGGTCGCGAAGGCGGTGAAGGGCCAGATCTCCGGACCCATCGGCCTCACCGTGCGCGGCTCGGGGACGCAGGCGGCGCCCACCCTCGACGTGACGCTCGACTTCACGCCGGTGCGGCTGGCCATCCCCCAGCAGCTCACGAAGGCCCCCGGCGCGCCGATGACCCTGGTCACCCACCTCCACGGCGCGGGGAAGGGCACCTACCGCTTCGATGCCGACCTCGACCTGGCCGGTGCCGACCTTCGCCCGGGCCTGCTGCTGGACAAGCCGCCCGGCCGGCCGATGGCGCTCTCGCTCAAGGGCAGCGCGAGCCGTGGCGGCGCCACGAAGGTGAAGCTCGATCAGTGGATGCTCCACATCCTCGACGACACGATCGGCGGCACCGCCTCGCTCGAGCTGGCGGGAGAGGGCAAGAAGGCCACCACGACGTTCGCGCTCGAGGCCAAGGCCCCGAAGCTCGACGCCGACGCGCTCCTGCTCCAGTCCGAGTCCTCCAAGGCACCGCCGGCGCCGCCGCCCGCCGACCCGCACCGTTTCGACGGTTACCGCGGGAAGATCCACGCCGAGGTCGCCGCGCTCGTCTTCCACAAGGTGCCCTGGAAGAACCTCCTGCTCGACGCGACGATGCAGGACGATCTGGTGAAGGTGGATCGCCTGAGCATCGACGCGGCCGGGGGCCAGGTTCGCCTCGACGGAACGAGCGTTCGGCTCGGTCCGGTGGAGAAGCCGTGGGACCTGAAGCTCGCGGTGAAGAGCCTCGACCTTGCCCAGACGCTCACCTTCGCCGGGAAGGGCAAGGCCTTCGCCGGCATCTTCGACGGGAAGATCGCGCTCATGGGCAAGGGCACCACGCTCACCGAGGTGGAGAAGACGCTCGACGGGAAGATCGACGGCAACCTCAAGAACGGGGCGTTCCTCGGAGCGGACCTGGTCTCGGAGGTGGCGGGTCCGCTGGCCAAGGCGCTCCCCTTCGCGACCAAGGGGCTCGGAGCGACGAACGGCCGCACGCCGCTGGGAGACAACATCGGCATCGCGCTCACCGTGGAGAACGGGATGGCGAAGCTCACCAAGCCCCTCGACATCAAGCTGCCGCAGGCGGACATCAACCTGGGTGGCAGCGTGGGACTGTCGGGGACATTGGCCCTGGCAGGGACCGTGGCGCTCACGCCGGCGACCATCAAGACCCTCACCGGGGGGAAGGTGACGCCGTCCGAGCCGATCCCCGTGGCGCTCGGCCTCAGCGGGCCGGCCTGGGCGCCTCAGATCACGGGGCTCGACATCAGGCCGGCCGCGCTCGGCATCGCCAAGGCCGCCGGTGGGAGCGCCCTCAAGGGGATCCTCGGCGAGTCGGACATCGGCAAGGCCGCGGGCGGAATCCTGGGCGGGGTGCTGGGCGGCGGCTCGGGCACCGGCGGCAGCGAGCAGCAGCCGGCCACCCAGGGGG
>DASXGF010000740.1:0-13169 GCA_036489275.1 Myxococcaceae bacterium
AGGCGCTGACGGTTCTACGCAGCTACCCCTTCCCGGGGAACGTCCGGCAGCTGCAGAACATCGTCGAGCGGGCGGCGACGCTGGCCGAGTCCGACGTGCTCGGACCGGAGACGCTCCCGGCCCCGCTGCGCGGCGAGCAGCCCACTGCCCCTCCCGGGACGGATTCGGTGGAGCTCGCCGACTCCTTCTCCCTGGAGAAGCACCTCGACGAGGCCGAGCGCCGGTATCTGCTCGCGGCGCTTCGCCGGGCAAACGGGGTGAAGACGCGGGCCGCCGAGCTTCTCGGCCTCACCTTCCGGAGCTTCCGCTATCGGCTTGCCAAGCACGGTCTGGGCGAAGGTACGGAGCACAACGACCCTTCCAGGTGACGCTGCTGGTCGGGAGGGGTGACGCTTTTCGTCAGATCGGGGTCCGGGGTCCGGCGCGTCCATCGAGCTTCCGGGGACTTGCAGCCGGATCCAGCCTGGAATGGTCCCTGCACATGCCCGCCCCCCGAGCTGCTCCTCCCCACGGGGCGGCCGCTGCTCATCACCCAAGTCAGGAGCACTCACACATGAAGAAGCTGCACAAGGGCTTCACGCTCATCGAGCTGATGATCGTGGTCGCCATCATCGGAATCCTCGCTGCCCTCGCCATTCCGAACTTCATCAAGTTCCAGGCTCGCTCGAAGCAGAGCGAGGCGAAGTCGAACCTCAAGGGCCTCTTCACTGCCGAGAGGTCGTACTACCAGGAGCACGACACCTACACGAGCTGCGTCCGCACCATGGGCTTCAACCCCGAGCGTGCGAACCGGTACCGCTACACCGTGAACACCACGGTTCGTGCCGACGAGGCCTGCGGTGGTCTCGAGCTCCGTCAGGACGCGGCTGGTGTGACCGCGAACACCGACGGCGACATCCAGGCCGACGCGTTCAAGTACAGCGTGGCGGCCACCACTGCCGCCAACGCCGCGCCCGCCGCTGCCACCTACGCCCCGGTCGCCCCGCTGAACTCGAACACCACCGTCGCGGCGAACCTGGTCGGTGTCGTTCCGCCGGCCGCCAGCCCGCTGGGCTCGTTCGGTGGCGCGGCGCAGGGCAACGTCGACAGCGACACGGCCCTCGACGTGTGGTTCGTCTCCAGCGTCTCGGGCATCACCCCCGGTGAGGCGGGCTGCGCCATCGCCGCCGGTCTCGACCAGCAGTACGTGGGTGGCGAGCCGAAGAACACGTACAACGACGTGCAGTGCCCGTAAGCTAGACTCTCTGACGCGTCCTGGCCGCCCGGCAGCACCGCCCTCGGTGCTCGCCGGGCGGCCTCGTCATTGCCTGGACGCCCACCACCGCCCGACTATCCTTCCAGCCGTGAAGCCAGCCAGACTCACCCTCGCGCTGCTCGCCACCGCGTGCCTGCTGGCGGCCGGCGTGGTCGCCGGAGCCAGGGCCGACGTCCTCCTGAAGCGAGACATTCGCGCCGGCGCACGGGAGCTCATCTACCTGCCTCCCCCCGCGACGGCGCGGCTCCTGTCGCTGGGCTTCAATCAGGTCGTCGCTGACTGGTACTGGGTGAAGACGATCCAGTACTTCGCCGACCCGGTCCAGGCGCTGAACCGGTACCGGAACCTCGGAGACATCCTCGACGTGGTCGTCGCGGTCGATCCGGACTACGAGTACGCCTACAAGTTCGGGGCGCTGGCAATCCCCTACGACGTGGGCCGGCTGAAGTGGGCCAATACCGAGAAGGCGATCGATCTCCTCCAGAGAGGAGTCGCCCGGTTCCCCCGGAACTGGGAGCTGCACTTCTTCCTCGGTTTCTACCTGCTCAATTTCCAGAAGGACCCCGCGGCCGCGGCCGAGCACTTCGCCATCGCCGCGCAGATCCCCGGGTCTCCGCCCTACCTCAAGCTGTTCGCGACGAGGCTCTTCTCGGCAGGTGGAGAGCTCGAGCGCGCGCAGGTGTTCGCCCAGACGATGCTGGACGAGGCCCAGGACCCGCTGGAGCGCAAGCAGCTGGAGGAGCGGATCAAGAGCATCCGGCGAGAGATGGGACTGCGGAAGCTGGAAGAGGCAGCCCGCCGCTACCACGAGGAGAAGGGGCGATGGCCGGCGAGCACGGCCGAGCTCAGCGCGGCCTACGGCCTGCCGCCAGCGCCCCCCGGCGTCACGATCCAGAACGGAGTCCTCCAGACTCCCCCCGACTGGGACCGCCTGGCGGTCTTCGAGCACCCGGTCGATGGAGAATACAAGGTGGCTCAATGAGCGCTTCGGCAATCGAGCTTCGAGACCTGGAGAAGAGCTTCAAGGTCGGCCTGGGGGTGAAGAGCCGCAGGGCTCTCGACCGGCTGAGCCTCAGCGTGGCTCCCGGGGAGATCTATGGCTTCCTCGGGCCGAACGGTGCGGGCAAGACGACCTCGATCAAGATCCTCACTTCCCTCCTGCGCGCCGATGCCGGGACCGCGCGGGTCTTCGGCGAGGACCCCACGCTGGAGGCCACCCGCCGGCGGATCGGCTTCCTGCCGGAGTCTCCGGTCTTCTACGACCAGCTGACCGGGCGCGAGTTCCTGCGCTTCTGCGGGAAGCTCTGCGGGATGCGAGGCCCGGAGCTCGCCCGCCGGGCGGACACGCTGCTCGAGCGCGTCGGCCTGGCCCACGCCGCGGATCTCCACATCCGTCGGTATTCGAAGGGGATGAACCAGCGTGTCGGGATCGCCCAGGCCCTCGTGCACGATCCGGATCTGGTCATCCTCGACGAGCCGATGAGCGGGCTCGACCCGATGGGCCGCGCGGACATCCGGGACCTGATCCTCGACCTGCGGAAGAGCGGGAAGACGATCTTCTTCTCCACCCACATCATCCCGGACGTGGAGATCATCTGCGATCGCATCGGGCTGGTGAACCGCGGCCGCACCATCTCCGAGGGGAGCGTCGCCCAGCTCCTCAGCGCGGCGCGGAGCACGAGCACCGAGGTGCTGATCGAGGGGCTCCCCACCGCCTTCGAGGCGATGCCCACCAGCGAGATCTCGGTCGGCACGAACCAGCGGCTCTTCCTCGTCGAGTCCGACGAGAAGCTGAAGGACCTCCTGTCCACGGCACTCGGTCAGCGCGCCCGCGTGGTCGCGGTGACTCCCCGGCGAGAGACGCTGGAGGACCTGGTCGTGCGGATCCTGGACCAGGATCGCGCGGCCGCCTGAGCGAGACGACGAACGTGACCAACATCCTCACCATCGCTGGACAGACCTTCACCGAAGCCCGTCGCAACCGGGTGTTCTACTCGCTGTTTCTCTTCGCGCTGGTCGTCGTCCTGAGCTCGGTGCTCTCGACGGAGGTGACCATCGCCACCGTCGACCGGATGCTCAAGGACACGGGTCTTGCGGCAATCAACGTCTTCGTCCTCGCCCTGACCATCTTCACGGGCGTGGGAATCATCAACCGCGAGATCGACCGCAAGAGCATCTATTCCGTTCTCGCCAAGCCGGTCTCCAGGCTGGACTTCATCGTCGGCAAGTACCTCGGTCTGCTGGCCATCGGCCTGGTGACCTCGGGTGTCATGTTCCTCGGCCTGCTGGTGACGCTGGTCGGGTACAAGACGCCCATCCATGCGGGGATCTTCCTCGGCTACCTGGGAGTGGTCCTGGAAGCGATGGTGCTCGGTTCATTTGCCGTGCTCTGCTCCAGCTTCACCACGTCGTTCATCTCGGCATTCATCTGCGGTGCGGTGTACATCTCGGGCCACATCAGCACGGAGTTCTTCCGGGCCGTCGAGCACTCGGACTCGTCGCTTCGCCGGCTCGTCGGTGCGGCGGTCTATTACGTGGTCCCCAACCTGGAGCGATTCAATTTCAAGTACCAGGCGACCTATGACCTCACGGTCCCCGGACCGGCCTTGCTGATGGTCGTGGCCTTCGCGCTCGCCTACGTCGGCGCCGCCCTGCTCGGCGCGGTGATCGTCTTCAGCCGGCGGGACTTCCGCTGAGCGGTCTCGCAGGGCGCGGCTTTCCCCCGGTGTGATCTCCGGCTGGCTTCCATCGCTGTTCCTCTTCGGCCTCGGGCTGGTGGTCGGGAGCTTTCTCAACGTGGTCATCGCCCGGGTCCCGAAGGGGGAGTCCATCGTGCGCCCGGGCTCGCGCTGCCCGCGGTGCGGCCACGGTCTCTCCTGGTACGAGAACATCCCGCTTCTGTCCTGGGTGGCACTTCGCGGCCATTGCCGCGCGTGCAAGGCGCCCATCTCCCCGCGGTATCCGGCCGTGGAGCTGCTCACCGGGCTGCTGTTCCTGTCAGCGGCCTGGGTGTTCGGCCCGGGCTGGGAGCTGCTCCGGGCGTTGCTCCTCGCCGGTTTCCTGGTGCCACTGGCGCTGATCGACCTGGAGCACTGGATCGTCCCGGTGGGAGTCACGGTGCTGGGCACCGCGGCGGGGCTCCTCAGCGCGGTGCCGCTCGGCATTCCGGTGCTCGTCGACGGTGCGATCGGCGCGGTCGCCGGGTTCCTCGTCTTCTGGGCGCTGGAGCGGGTCTCGCTGTTCCTTGTCGTCAAGGTCATCCGTCCGCCGCTCCGGGCGCTGCGGCGAGCGCTGGCCCGCGCAAGAGGAGCCGAGCCGCCCGAGGCCGAACCGGATCCCACGGAGGCGCTGGGGGCCGGGGACAAGTGGCTCATGCTCCTGGTCGGGAGCTACCTCGGATGGCGCCCGCTGTTTGGCGTCCTCCTCCTCAGCGCCGTCCAGGGGGCCGTGATCGGAACCGCGTTGCTGCTGGTCACGGGGCGGGCGGGATCGGAGGCGCCTCCACCCGGCGCTCCGGCCACCAGCGACGGCTGGGAGCCCGAGGCCACGGCCCTGCCCTACGGACCGTGGATCGCCCTGGCGGCGCTGGAGATCTTTTTTCTGGGTCCGTGGCTGGCCCAGTCCTTCCCCTCCCCGCTGGTCTCGCTGCTGACGGGGCAGCCCTGGGTTCCGCCCTGAAGCTCCGGATTGCAGCCATCGCTTTTCTCCTCGCGGTGCTGGCCACCGGCATCACCTGGCTGTCCTTTCAGCCGGTGATGCTCCGGCTGGTGGAGGCGCTTCGGGTGGCGGCCCCGGCGGGCACGGCCTCTCGGCACGTCCTGGAGACGGCGCAGCAGTTCCTCCCGCTCTATCTGGGGCTGGACCTGCTCATCGTGGTGCTGGCCGCCTTCGGCATCCTCTACTTCACCGTGGCCCGTCCGCTCGGGGCGGTGGAGAAGGAGATGCAGGGTCTGGAGCGGATGGACTGGGTACCCGAGGAGAAGGGTGGGGGGCCGCTCCTGAGCCGGTTCCAGGCCAGCCTCCGCCGCACCGCGGCCGCGCTCGCGGCCGAGCGCGGGCTGACCCGCCGGCAGCTCGAGGATCTCGCCGCAGCCAACGAGCGCCTCACCCGGGCGCAGGCGGAGCTGGTCGCGAGCGAGCGGCTGGCGACGGTGGGCCGCCTCGCCGCGGGCGTCGCGCACGAGATCGGCAACCCGCTCTCCGGCGTCCTGGGGTGGCTCAGCGTGGCACAGACGAAGAGCGCCTCGGACCCCGAGCTCTCGGGATACCTCCGGGAGATGGAGGCCGAGGTCCGCCGCATCGACGGCATCGTCCGGAGTCTCCTCGACCTGGGGCGCCCGGTGCGCACCCAGGTGGCTCCGGTGCCGGTGGCGGAGCTGGTCCGGAGCGCGGCGCGGCTGGTCGGCTCGGGGCCCGAGTTCCGCGAGGTGACGGTGCAGATCGACGTCGACCCCGGGCTGGTGGCCCTGGCCGACGCGGGGCCGCTGAGCCAGGTGGTCATCAACCTCCTCATCAACGCTGCCCAGGCCATCGGCGGGCCAGGGAACATCGAGGTCGTGGGTACGGGGGAGGGAGGGCGGGTGCGCCTCGACGTCCTGGACTCCGGTCCAGGGGTCCCAGCCGAGTTGCGTGAGCGGATCTTCGAGCCTTTCTTCACCACCAAGTCGGGGGGCAAGGGCACCGGGCTCGGCCTCGCCGTGAGCCAGCATCTGCTGCGGGCGATGTCGGGAGACATCGCCGTGGGTGAGTCACCGCACGGCGGGGGAAAATTTACCGTCAGCTTGCCGGGCGCCTGATCGGCGTTGGAGGACTCGCCTCGGCCCTCCGCCATGGGAGAATGGCGGTCCAACCCCGATGTCCATCCTTCGTTCGGTCCTCGTCGCGGACGACGAGGCGTCGCTCCGCCACGTGCTCTCGCTGGTCCTCCAGCAGCAGGGCTACGAGGTCCGCGCGGTGAGCAACGGGGAAGAGGCGCTGGCCGAGCTCGAGGCCCGCGACTACGACGCGGTCATCTCCGACGTGCGGATGCCGCGGGTGGACGGGCTCACCGTGCTCCGCAAGGCGCTGGTCCGCCAGCCGGACCTCACCTTCGTGGTGATGAGCGCCTACGGGCAGCCGGACGCCGCGCTCGAGGCGGTGGCCGCGGGCGCCTTCGACTACGTCAGCAAGCCCTTCAAGCCCGAGGAGGTCGTCCTCGTCCTGAAGAAGGCCGAGGAGCGGCGGCGGCTGGTCAGCGAGAACCGGCGGCTACGGCGCTCGGGGGCGGAGCGGGGGCCGCTGGACCGGATCGTCGGCGACTCCGAGGCGATGAAGCAGCTCCTCAAGCAGATTCTCAAGGTCGCCCCGGTCACCTCCACCGTGCTCATCACGGGCGAGAGCGGCACCGGCAAGGAGCTCGTCGCCCGCGCGCTGCACGAGCTCTCGCCCCGCGCGGCGATGCCCTTCGTCCCGGTGAACTGCGGCGCCATCCCCCCGGGGCTCGTGGAGTCCGAGCTCTTCGGCCACGCCCGCGGCGCCTTCACCGACGCCCGAAGCGCGAAGCGGGGCCTGTTCACCGAGGCAGACGGAGGGACGCTGCTGCTGGACGAAGCGGGCGAGCTCCCCCCGGCGGTGCAGATCAAGCTGCTCCGCTTCCTCCAGGAAGGGGAGATCCGCGCGGTGGGCGAGAACCGCTCCGAGCGCGTCGACGTGCGGGTCCTCGCCGCCACCCACCGGGACCTGGGAAAGCTTGTGGAGCGCGGCGAGTTCCGCGAAGACCTCTACTACCGGCTCAACGTGGTGAACCTCACCATCCCCCCGCTCCGGGCTCGGCGGGAGGACGTGCTGCAGCTGGCGCGGGGCTTCCTGCTCCGCTTCAACCGGGAGCTGAATCGCCAGGTCCAGGTCACCGGGTTCGAGCCGGGCGCCGAGGAGCTGCTCGCCGCCTACTCCTGGCCGGGAAACGTCCGCGAGCTGGAGAACGCCATCGAGCGGTCGGTGCTGCTCGCCGAGGGAAACCTCGTGCAGGTGCAGAACCTCCCCGAGAGGATCTGGTCCACGTCCTCCCGGCCCCCCGAGGGCGAGCCGCGTGCCGCGGATCCGGGGCAGGGAGACCTCTCGCTGAAGCGCGCCATGCGGTCGCTGGAGGAGCGCTACATCCGTGCAGCACTGCGAAGGACCAAGGGAAACCGCACCCGGGCCTCGGAGCTGCTGGAGATCAGCCACCGCGCGCTGCTCTACAAGATCAAGGAGTACGGGATCGACGCGGACGCCGAGGGCGAGCTGGGATGAGGCAGGAAGCACCCACCGCCGAGGGCCCACATAGACCCCTCAAAGACGCATCAAACAGGGATGTAAGAGCAGAACCCACGAATTGTCCTCCGCTGTTTTCGCGGGGATACTTGCCGCTCGCGGTGCATTCCCGGAGGGCGCGATGGCGCGCGGCAAACGCAACGACGTCCAGCGTCTGCGTGAGGAACAGCTGATGTCCAAGGCCGAGCTTGCTCGCCGGGCGGGCGTCTCCGTTCTCACGATCGACCGCGTCGAGCATGGCTCGGAGTGCCGGGTGGATACCAAGCGGAAGATCATCCTCGCTCTCGGCTACACCGTGGAGGACCGCCGCAAGGTCTTCCCCGACGAGCGCCCGGAAGGAGCACGGTGATGCCGAAGGGGAAGCTGGCCATCGGCCTCGACATCGGGTCGACGTCGGTGAAGATGATCCAGCTGAAGGAATCGCGGCGGCGCGGCGAGGTGGTGTACTCGCTGCAGAGCTTCGGGATGAAGCCGCTGCCTCCCGAGGCCATCGTCGACAACGCGCTGATGAACTCCACGGCCATCGTCCAGGCCATCCAGGAGCTCATCGGAGAGCTGCGCATCAAGCAGAAGGAGACCGCGATCAGCGTCTCCGGTCACTCGGTGATCATCAAGAAGATCCAGATGCCGCAGATGTCCTCGGCGGAGCTGGACGAGTCCATCCAGTGGGAGGCGGAGCAGTACATCCCCTTCGACGTGAAGGACGTGAACATCGACACCCAGATCCTCTCCACTGACGCCGGGGCAGCCACCGGGCAGATGGACGTGCTCCTGGTCGCGGCGAAGAAGGACATGATCAACGACTACACCACCGTAGTCAGCGAGGCGGGGCTCCTGCCGGTGGTGGTGGACATCGACTCCTTCGCCGTCCAGAACATGTTCAGCGCCAACTACGAGGCCGCGGACGCGGACACGGTGGTGCTGATCAACGCCGGGGCCTCGGTGGTGAACATCAACATCCTCGACCGGGGGGTCACCGTCTTCACCCGCGACGTGACCATCGGCGGGAACCAGTTCACCGAGGAGATCCAGAAGCAGCTGAACGTCTCCTACGAGGAGGCGGAGGCGCTGAAGATCGGCGGTGGGCGCAGCGAGTCCGATGCCGTGGTCCCCCAGGAGGTGGAGCGGGTGATGGCCGGCGTGGCGGAGCAGGTTGCCGGCGAGATCCAGCGCTCACTCGACTTCTACGCGGGTACCGCCGCGGACACCAAGTTCTCGAAGGTCTACCTCTCCGGGGGGACGGCGAAGATCCCGGCTCTGTTCAAGACCATCGAGGCGCGGGTCGGCGTCCCGGTGGAGATCGCCAACCCGTTCAAGAACGTGGTGATCGACAGCCGGCGGTTCGACCCCGGCTTCATCATGGACGTGGCTCCGATGGCGGCGGTGGCGGTGGGCCTGGCCCTCCGGCGCCCCGGGGACAAGCTGGTGTGAGGGGCATGCGGCCATGATGATTCACATCAACCTCCTCCCCGTCCGGCAGGAGAAGAAGCGCGAGGTCGGCAGGCAGTTCCTGGTCGTCGTGGGCGGCGCGCTCTTCGTCACCTTGCTCGGGAACTGGCTCTGGTACGACGGGCTGGCGTCCGAAGAGAAGAAGAACGCCCAGCGTATTGCGTCGACCCAGTCCCGCATCGCCGAGCTGGAGAAGGTGATCGGCGAGGTCGACAAGATCAACGCCCGGAAGAAGGACGTTCAGGGAAAGCTGGCGATCCTCTCGGACCTTCGCAAGCAGCGGAGCGGACCGGTCCGGATGCTCGATGCGCTCAGCATCGCCATTCCCAAGAAGGTCTGGCTCACCGGCTTCGAAGAGAAGGCCAACGCGGTGAAGATGACCGGCAAGGCCGCCAGCCACGAGGACGTGGCGGAGTTCATGCGCGGACTGCAGACCATCGTCTGGACGCCGAAGGGAATGGGGCGGCTGGTCGAGCAGCGGCGCGATGCCGCCACCTCCCGCGTCGAGCTGGTCGGAGGGGAGGGAGCGGTCGAGGAGTTCCCCAGCAAGTCCATCTCGAACTTCTTCGCCCGGGTGGATCTGAAGAAGGCCGAATCGAAGGCCGCCACCGGTCCGACGGCCGCCGTTACCCCGAAGCTCGTCGAGTTCGAGATCCTCATGAACTCGAACTACGCCATCTAGGAACGCCATGGACGAGATCATCGACAAGGTCCTGAAGGCGCCTCCCCTCCAGCGCTGGGGAGGCCTTGCCGCGCTCCTGGTGCTGCTGACCCTGGCCAACTTCTTCTTCTTCGTGAAGCCGGAATTCGGCGTCCTGGAGGGTCAGGTTGCGCAACAGCGGCAGCTCGACTCGCAACTTCAAGAAAAATCGGAGATCGCCCAGAACCTCAACGAGCGACGCCGGGAGATGGACCTCCTCCAGCAGAAGCTGGACGAGGCGCTGTCCGAGCTGCCCGAGTCGGCGGACCTGGACGACCTGCTGGCGCAGCTGAACGAGATCGGCCGCAAGAGCGGCCTCGAGATCTCCAGCGTCGAACCCGCCCCCGAGGAGCCGGCGCAGATCTACGTGAAGATCCCGATCAAGATGGCGCTCACCGGGAACTACCACGAGATCGCCACGTTCCTGCAGTCGCTGGCCAACCTGCGGCGCATCGTCAACGTGAACAACATCCAGCTCGGCTCCCCCACGCTCCGTTCCGAGAAGGTGGTCCTGAGCTCGTCCTTCGTCGCGACAACCTTCCGGTTCCTGGACCCGAAGACCGCGCAGGCGAAGGACAAGAAGGGAAAGCCGTGAGCGCGCCTCGAACGCGTCGGGTCGCCTGGCTCGCCCTCGTCCTCACCGCCGCGTGTGGCGGCAGCTCGAGCGCCCCACCCACGGCCGCGCCGAAGGCGGCGGCGGCCAAGCCCCTTCCTCCCGCGGAAGCGCTCCCATCCCAGGCGCCGCCCTACGTGTACAACCCGATCGGCAAGCGGGATCCGTTCCGCAGCCCCGATGCCGAGCCCGCCACCCAGGCGGCGCTGGCCAGCGCGTCCTGTACCGAGCCGCTCTGCCGCTTCGACATCGACCAGCTCACGCTCGTGGCGGTGGTGAGCGGCGATGCCAATCCGCTGGCGATGGTCCAGGACCCCGCGGGGCGGGGCTACTTCATCCGACGCAACACCCGGGTGGGGCGTCAGGGCGGGAAGGTCACTCAGATCATGAGCGATGCGGTGGTCATCACCGAGTACTTCACTACCCCCGATGGGAAGACCACCGCCAACCCCATCACCCTCGCGATCAAGAGCGAGAAGCTTCCAGAGCTGGAGACCGACCTTGCGACGGGAAAATCCTATTGAGGCCGGACCGGAGAGCCCAGGTATGAGTTCCTGCAGGCGAGTGATGCTCATGGCCTACCTGGCGCTGTTCGTCGCCGGGCCTGCACACGCCGCCGAGACCAACGTGCTCGGCGAGCTGCGTCTGGAGCCGACGTCCACCGGAGCAAGGGTGGTCGTGAGCGCCAGCCGGCCACCGGTCTTCACCGTCTTCCGGCTGTCCGGCCCGGACCGGCTGGTGATCGACGTGGCCTCCGCGGATAGCAGCGCGATCAAGGGGGCGCGCGACGGCCAGGGCCCGATCGGCGGCATCAACGTCACGCAGTTCACCGATTCCTCCTCGAGCGTCGGCCGGATCCTGGTCACCCTGCGCTCGGCGAAGAGCTATGACGTCAAGGCAGACGGCAACCAGCTCCTGCTCTCGGTGGTCGGTGAAGGCGCCGCCGCCCCGACAGTGGCCAGCGCCGCTTCGGCCCCGTCTCCGAAGCCTGCTGCCCCAGCGCCCGCCGCCGCGGCCCCCGTCGTTGCGTCGGTCCAGGCCTCTCCCGCCGCGCCCGCCTCCTCCGAGGTGAGCCCGGGCGCGGACGATGTCGTCACCCTGGCCCGCGAGTCCCGCGAGGTCCGACATCCGGCGAAGCGGGTCACCTCCGCGCGCGTCGAGGGCAACGCGCTCCAGCTGTCGTTCGACGGAGACCCCAGGGGCTACGAGCTGCTCCGGCTCTCCGCGCCTGGCCGGCTGGTGCTCGACGTGAGCGGGGTGAAGCTCGGCACCGCGGTCAGGAAGCCCGGGTCCGGCCTCTTCGCCACGCTCCGCAGCGGCGCCCACCCGGACAAGGTCCGCCTGGTGGTGGATGCCGCGTCCTCCGTGGAGGGTCGGGTGACCTTCACCTCCAAGGGGCTCCGCTGGGTCCTCTCGCCGGCCGCACCGGCCGCGGTTGCCTCTGTGCCCGCTCCGGCGGCTGCGCCTGCGAAGGGAAAGACCGAGCTGAAGGATGGTGAGGTGGAGATCGACGGCCGGGTGGTGCACTCGGCCTCCGCGGCTGCCGTCACCGCAACGCCCGCCGCCGGCCCTCAGGCGGAGATGCTGGACCTGGGGTTCGTCGAGTCCGCACGGGGCGGCCGGGTCCACATCAAGCTGAGCCGCGGGGCCCAGTTCGAGGTGGATCGTCCGGACGATCGCGGGGCGGTCCTCACCCTGACCGGGGTGCGCCTCCCCAAGCGTCTGGAGCGCAGCCTCGACACCTCCGCGCTCGACACCCCGATCAAGATGATCAGCACCTTCCCCGTTCCCGGCGACGGTCAAAGGGTCAGGGTGGTCGTGGCCGCGGACGGGGCGCTCACCGAGCGCGCCGAGAAGGTGGCGGACGGCGTCCTCTGGCACCTCGAGGCAAAGGGGACCCGCACCGAGGAGGTCGCCGTCTCCAACCGCGCCGCCGGGTTCACCACCGAGCCGGCGGTGATCGCCGCCCAGACCACCACCGGCCGTACCCGCTACGTCGGCAAGAAGGTCTCGTTCGAGTTCAAGGACATCGACATCCACAACCTCCTCCGGGTCATCGCCGAGGTCAGCAAGAAGAACTTCGTCGTCGCCGACGACGTCACCGGGAAGATCACCATCCGTCTGCGGAATGTTCCCTGGGACCAGGCCCTCGACATCATCCTGGCGAGCAAGGGTCTGGGGAAGGAGGAGATCGGAGACATCGTCCGGGTCGCTCCGCTGAAGACCCTCGAGGACGAGGCGCGCTCGCGCGAGGAGCGGAAGAAGGCACTCCGCCGCCAGGAGGAGCTGGTGGTCCAGCTCATCCCGGTGAACTACGCGAGCGCCACCGACATGGCCTCCCGCGTGAAGGACGTGCTCAGCGAGCGCGGCACGGTCGCCGTCGACGCACGAACGAACACCCTCGTGGTCCGCGACATCGGGAGCAACATCGGGCGGGCGCGAGGACTCGTGGACAAGCTCGACTCGATGACGCCTCAAGTTCTCATCGAGAGCCGCATCGTGGAGGCCAACACCTCCTTCTCCCGGTCGATCGGCGTTCAGTGGGGCGGCTTCGGTCAGGCAGCCCCCGCGACGGGCAACGCCACCGGGCTCAGCTTCCCGAACAGCGTCCGGGTGACGGGTGGCTCCGATCTCGGGACGGCCTCGGGGACCGGTGTCTCCGGAACCCCGAACTTCGCGGTGAACCTGCCCGCTGCGGTCGGCACCGGGAGCGGTGGCGCGCTCGGTCTCACCTTTGGTTCGATCGACAACAACTTCAATCTGAACCTGCGCCTTTCCGCCGCGGAGTCGAACGGCATGCTCCGCATCCTATCGAGCCCGCGCATCCTGACGCTCGACAACCACGAAGCGCGCATCGCCCA
>DASXGF010000754.1:0-19081 GCA_036489275.1 Myxococcaceae bacterium
GGCCTGCAACGCGAGCGTCGTCCTGGACAACGTCTACTCGGGGACCTGGACGCCGTACATCGACGCCTGTGGCCCGGGTGGCACATCGGGCCTCTGCGGCCTCCAGGGCGGCGCGACGCCGATCTACCGGGAGAATCCAGCGCTGGTCTCGCCGACCACGGTGACCGTCCAGCCGGGGAGGTTCTTCCAGACGAGCAACGCAGCCGCGTTCCAGGTCTTCATCCCGCTCTTCCCCATCAACTGAGCGGCGCTGGCACGGTTCGTGGTACGCCCCGCTGCCGCATGGGGCACACGGACTCACGGCCGATCGGCGTCTTCGATTCCGGGGTGGGAGGGCTGACCGTCCTCCGGGCGCTGAGGGCGCGGTTTCCCGACGAGGCGATGGTCTACCTCGGTGACACCGCCCGCGTGCCCTACGGAACGAAGTCCGCCGAGGTGGTGACCCGCTACTCGCTCCGCAACGCCGCGTTCCTCACCGCGCAGGACGTGAAGCTGCTGGTGGTGGCCTGCAACACCGCGTCGTCGGTGGCGCTGCCGGCGCTCCGGGCTTCGCTGGGCATCCCGGTGGTGGGCGTCATCGAGCCCGGTGCGCGCTCGGCCGCCCGGGCGAGCCGCTCGGGGAACGTGGGCGTGGTGGGCACGCCGGGCACCATCGCCTCGGGGGCTTACCAGCGCGCGCTCGCCGCCGAGCGCCCGGGGCTCCGCATCCAGGTCCAGGCCTGTCCCCTCTTCGTGCCGCTGGCCGAGGAGGGCTGGGTGCAGGGCGACGTGCCGCGTCTGGTTGCCCGCACCTACCTCGCGCCGATGCGGCAGGCCGGCATCGACACCCTGGTTTTGGGATGTACCCACTACCCGCTCCTTCGCGGCATCCTCGCCGAGGAGCTGGGCCCGGGCGTGACGCTGGTGGACTCGGCCGACGCCACGGCCGACGAGGTCGAGGGGCTCCTCGGCCGCGGCGAGGTGGGACGCGCTCCCGGCTCGGCGGGCGGGCTCCGCGTCTACGTGACCGACACCCCGGACCGCATCCCCGAGCTCAGCGTCCGTTTCCTCGGCGAGCGCGTGGAGCGCGCCGAGCACGTGGACATCGAGGCCGGGTAGCGGCGGTCACTGCCGGACGCGGTTCTCGGCCCGTCCCGGAGTCGGCAGCGGGAGGTTCTCGGCCATGACCTCTTCGGCCGCCGCGGCCCCGAGGTCGTCGCGTCGGGGCAGCGCACCGGTGCAGGCGGTGATGCACCACTCCAGCACCGGGAAGAAGCGCGCCCAGTTCAGCGGCCAGTTCAGCCAGCCGGTGGTGATGCAGTAGTGCGAGGTGAACGGCCGCGTGTGGTGCAGCTGGTGGTGCGCCGGCGGAAGGATGAGGTGCCAGCGCTGGAGGAAGGCCAGCACCGGCGGCGGCTGCGGAAGGTGCGCCCACTTGTGGAACTGGTTGGTCAGCAGGACCCAGAACACGAGCGCCAGGAGGAACGAGGAGAGGAACAGGCTTCCCCCGCCCTCCGGGCCGGGCGCCAGCCACAGGGCGATGCTGAGGACGGGAAGGCTGATGAGGCAGTTGTTGCCGTTGGTCTCGACGAAGTCGTGCCGGGTGATGGCCAGCGGGTCCTTGTGGTGCTCGCGGAACGGGCCGAGGAGGGCGGGGCCGATGACGGGAAGGTCCGGCGAACCCCAGGTGTCCGCCGCCCAGTGGACGAGCCCGGAGACGAGGTCCGCGGCCAGATAGCCGAGGAGCACCGCGGTGAGGACCACCCAGGGCCGCTCGAGGGTCCCGGGGACCAGCTCCACCGCGAGCCAGCAGGCAAGGCCGGCGTACGAGAGGAGGCTCGACCAGTCGAGCGCACGAACCGTCGTGCTGGAGTGCTGCTGCTCGCGATGCGCCATCAGGACTCCTCTCGCCTGCCGACGAGTCGCCCGGATGTCGTACAGCTTACAGGAGAGGCCCGCCGCCGGTCTGCTGTTCTACGGTGGGTGCGACCTCTCGGATTCGCCGACTGTGTGTGTACAGGTTGAAGCTGCCCCCACGCACGAATGTGGCCAGGGCGACGCCTGCACGCTCGGCAAGGTCCACTGCGAGACTGGTGGCCGCTCCCACCGACGCCAGGACGGCGATCCGGGCCATCGCGGCCTTCTGCACCATCTCGAAGCTGCTCCGACCGCTGACCACCAGGAGCGCCGGGCCGGGTCCCGGCGCCGGCGCCCGGCAGGGGCCGATGGCTCCGGCCAGGACGAGCGTGCCGATGGCCTTGTCCACCGCGTTGTGCCGCCCGACGTCTTCGTGCACGGCGAGCACCGTGCCGTCGGTGGCGAGCACCATCGCCGCGTGGGTGCCCCCGGTGCGGTCGAAGGCGCGCTGGGCGGCGCGGAGGCGGTCAGGCGCCGAGGCCACCAGGGCCGCGTCCACCGCCGGCGCCTCGCCCAGCGGCTCGATGCGGGCCAGGAGGTCGTCGATCTGCTCGCGACCGCACACCCCGCAGGCCGCGGAGGTGAGCGTGCCGCGGCGGCTCGCGGTCACTCGCTCCCAGACCAGCTGACCGCCGGGGGCGGGGAGCACGTCGAGCGCGTTGCCGTAGCCCTCCTGGTCGGTGCGACCGCAATGGCTCACGGTTCCCAGGTCGTCGACCGAGCGGATGATGCCCTCGGAGAGGAGGAAGCCCGCGGCCAGGGCGTGGTCCGCCCCCGGCGTGCGCATGGTGATGGCCACGGTGTCGCCGGCGATGCGGATCTCCAGCGGCTCCTCCACCGCGACGACGTCGGCGCGGTCGGGGGCGGCGCTCCCCGGCGTCACGCGGCGATACGGTCGCTCGGCGGTTCCTCGGTTCCGCACGTCGGGCACGCTACCCCCTGGGAGGCGGAGGTGCGAGCGGGCGGAGCATGCAGCGCGTCGCGGAGCCACTCGAAGCCCAGCGCGGCGCCGAGCCAGAGCGGCGCGTAGTCGAGGCGCACGAGCCCGTTGAGGTGCACGCCGTTCCGGTACTGCCAGGGACAGTCACCGAGCACCCGTCGAAGCGCGGCGCCCGACGCGTACTCGGTGGCGTAGATGACCCCGAGAGACGCGAGCGCCCGGGTCAGGCGGGACCGTCGGGCGAGCTTCCGGTGCACGCTCTCGAGGGTGAGACCGGCCGCGCCGTAGATGGGGTGCATCCAGAGGTAGGTGCGGGCGGCGAGCTTCTTGTCCCGTGAGATCGCGGCCTTGGTTCCGGTGAAGAGGACCTCGAGCACCCAGCCAGCGCACCCGTACAGGGCAAACTTTCGCGCCAGCTGTCGACCCGCGGCCATCCTTCGCCTCCTGCCCTGCAAGTTGTGGACGCGCCCGCGCCCCGGCAATTCACCGACGCGGTGCAACGGCTGGAACGGTGGAGTGTCGAGCTGGCATGCTGACCCTCATGGACCGACATGTGTTCGCCAGCGTGCTCGCCCTGACGCTGGCCACTCCCGCCCTCGCGCACGATGAGAAAGGTACGTGCGACGACAAGCATTCCGCGGCCGCCCAGGCGACATCCGCGCCCGGCGCGCTGAAGCCCGGTGCGGTGCTGGTGCGCGGTGAGCCCTTGCCGAAGAACGCGAAGCCGGTCCCGGTCGCCACGGTGCTGAGCAAGCCGCAGGACGGGCAAAAAGTGCTGGTCGAGGGCGTGGTGCGGCGGGCGTGCAGCCAGATGGGCTGCTGGATGGAGCTGGCCGCGGGCGAGGAGGGTCCGGGGGTCCGGGTCACCTTCAAGGACTACGGCTTCTTCGTGCCGATGGACTCGGCCGGGGCGAAGGCGCGGGTGCAGGGGACGGTCAAGGTCGCGGAGCTCTCCGAGAGTGGGAGTGGATCGATGGCCGCCGGTGCGCAGCGCGAGGTGCGCCTCGTCGCGACCGGCGTCGAGCTGCGGAGGTAGTGCTGGAGGTTCGCTCCGGACAGCGCGGTGACGCCGCCATGCTGGCCGCGCTGGCCGGCAGGCTCTTCCACGAGGCCTTCGCCGCCGAGAACACGCCCGAGGACATGCGGGCGTACCTCGCCGAGCACTTCACCGAGGCGGCTCTGGGGCTCGTGCTGCGCGACCCGGCCTCGGAGGTGCTCGTCCTCGAGGATGCCGGGACGCCGCTGGGCTGGGCGCTGCTGGTCGACGGCGCGCCGGCGCCGCGCAGCCCCGACTCCCCGCCGGCGCACGGGGGCGAGCTGGAGATTCGCCGCTTCTACGTGGAGTCGCGGCTGCACGGTGGGGATGCGGCGCCGTCACTCCTGGTCGCGGCGCTGGAGCGAGCGCGAGCGCGGGGCGCGGAGGCGGTGTGGCTCGCGGTCTGGGAGCACAACGCGCGGGCGCAAGGCTTCTACAGGAAGCACGGGTTTCGCCGGGTGGGCAGGAAGGACTTCCCGCTCGGGGCCGACGTGCAGACCGATGACGCGCTCCTGCGTCCCTGCTCGTTCGGGGTGACCCTGGCCATCGTCGCTGGCGGCGGCGCGACCCGTCTCGGCGGCGTGTGCAAGCCCCTGCTCCGGGTGGGTGGGCGCACGGTGCTGGAGCGGTTGCTCGCGCTCCGCACGCTCGCCGACGAGGTGCTCCTGGTCTCCGCCGACCCACGCCTCCCCGACGCCGGCCTCCGCCGGGTGGAGGACGTGCTACCCGGGCGCGGCGCGCCGGGTGGGGTGCAGGCGGCGCTCGCCGGAGCGCGTGCCCCCTGGGTCCTGGCGGTGGCGGGGGACATGCCCTTCCTCGACGGGCGCGCGGTGCTCCCGCTGCTCGAGGCCCGGAGCGACGAGGTGGATGCCGTGGCCTACACGGTCGCCGGGCGGCTCGAGCCGCTGGCGGCGCTGTACCGGAGCACGCTCGCCCCTCGCTGGGCGGAGGCGCTCGCCGGCGGCGGCGCGTCCTTCCACGAGCTGTGGGCCGAGCTCCGTGGGCGGACGCTTCCCGAATCGGTGCTGCGCGAGGCCACCGGCGACACCCGCGCCGTGCTCAGCCTCAATCTCCCCTCGGACATATCGACGTGGGTGGACGCCCCACCAGCCCCGGAGTCGTGACCCGCGTCGTTCCGGGCGTTTCCTTGCGCCGCGCGAGCGGCCACTGCTACCGTCGAACGACTCCTCAGCGCGATGGCGAAACCCTTCGATCGGGCCGTCAACGGCTTCAACCACAACATCTCCCACGCCGGCCGGGTCTTCCACGTGCAGACGGAAGACTCGGGGGTGAACAACCCCAACATCATCACGCACCTCTTCGTGGGCGGGAACATCCTCGCCAGCAAGAAGACCTCGTATGCCGAGCTGCTCAAGGCCGAGAACCTCCAGGAGCTGGTGCGCCAGCTGATGGAGGACCAGCACAAGCAGATGCTGCGCAACGTGGTGAGCGGGGTCTACGACAAGCTCGACTCGGCGGCGCGCGCCTACCAGCCGGGGCAGCTCGCGCCGTCCGCCGAGGCGAAGGGACCGAAGCCCATCCTGACGCCGACCGGGACGTCGCTCCCGGCCGAGGTGGTCGCCGCCCGCGCGCTGACCACGCCTCCGCAGCTGAACGATTCCGGGGCGCAGACGCTCTTCGGTGAGGATCTGATCTCCGAGAAGAGCCTCGACGAGGTCATCCTCAGCTACCTTGCCGGAGAGCCCGAGAGCTGACGGGGCCCCGGCCCCCGCAGGGGCCAGCGTCCAGGCTCAGCGTCCGGCGTCGGCGGCGCCCCGGCAGAAGGCCAGCCGCTTCGCCACCGCCTCCAGCGGCAGCGCGACCTCGACCGACAGCGACGTACCGTGGGAGGGGGCCACGCGAGCGAAGCCGAGCAGCTCCGCGGCATCGGCGTCGCCCTTCGTCCGGGCCTCCACCCGCGCCAGCGCGAGGGCCCCGCCGAGCGTCTTCCCCAGGTCCTCCAGCTTTCGCGCGTCGTCGCCCGACACGTCGGCGACCAGCGCCACGTCCCGCCGTGCGTCGAGGTGCACCTCCACCTTCGAGGCCGCCTCGACCAGCGCACTGCTCCAGGCGTCCGGGCCCCCGAGGGTCTTCGCGAGATCTTCCCCGGAGACGACGCCGTAGAGCTCGCCGTAGCTCTGCTCCGGGGACAGGAGTGGCTTGGGCGGAGTCCCGCGGCCCTCGACCGCGTCCAGCACCCGCCGGCCGTCGTCCTCCGACTCGCCGAGGTGGAGGAGCGAGTCGCCCCACCGCGTGGCGACGAGGCTCGCGCCTCCATCCGCCCGCGGCTCGACGGTGGTGATCTGCCCCCGATCGCCGTAGGGCGTGCCGGTGGTGCTGCCGAGGAGCCCCTGCCAGTCGGCGCGCCGGAAGTCCCCCGAGACCACGATGCCGTGCTCGGTGATGCCCACCCGGTCCACGTCGCGCAGCGGATCGATGCCCATCCGCTGCAGGGCCTCGAGCGCGTTTCCCCGTCCCGAGCGCGCGGCGAGGCACTGGAGCAGGAGCTCTCCCAGCGGCGAGTTGCGGAGCGCGTTGACCTCCAGCACCACGCCCGAGCCGCTGCTTCCCGCCGAGAGCGCGGCGAGCATCGGATCGCGCACCTCGGTCCGCCGGGGGCCGGCGTCCTGGGTCACCGGCTTCAGGCGCGAGAGCATCCGCTCCCGCTCGGCCGGGCGGAGCTGCCGCGGCATCTCCACAGCGGGGCGGACGAAGGGTGCGCCGCCCTCGGGGATGCGCACCAGCCATGCGGCCGCGATGACCAGCACCGCCGCGGCGAGCAGCCAGAGCCAGCGGCGGTCCATCAGAAGTCCCTCCGGTCGAACCGCCACACCGCCACCGCGAGCAGTGCCGCGGAGAAGGTGATGGTCCCGGCCAGCAGACGGACCAGGCCTCCCGGGGCGAGCGGCCCGCTGGAGGCCAGCGCGCCGGCGGCGTCGGCGAGCCTCCCCAGCGGCGGGACGACGGCGGTGAGCCCGGCGAACAGCGCCCGCCCGGGGCCACGCCCCATGAGGTCCAGGAGCGCCACCCGGTGGGTGGCGAGGAGGCCGAGGACGATCAGCGAGGCTCCGGCCGCGGCGGAGAGCGCGGCGCTGCGGACCCAGACCGTCACCGCGAGCATTCCCGCGTAGATGCTCCCGAAGGCCACCGCCGCCAGCGCCGCCGACACCACCGGCCACGCCGTCCACACGCCGGTCTTCGCCCCCAGAACGAGCACCAGGCCTGCCGAGGCGTACACCGCTCCGGACAGCGCCAGGGCCAGCACGCCGAGGAAGGTTCCGGCGAGCAGCTCCCAGCGACGCACGGGAAGCGAGAGGAGGTGCTCGATCCGCCCGGGAGAGAGCAGCGCCGGCGCGAAGTCGGCGCAGGAGAGCACGCCGAAGCAGAGGCCGCCCCAGAAGACGACCTGGCTGGCGACCCTGAACACCGGCCGGAGCGCGACGTCCGCCGCCTGGATGTCGTGGTACAGCGGCTGGCCGAAGAGGCGCGTCGCGGCGAGCGCTCCGTCCACGACCTCGAGCCGCAGGCTGGTGAGCAGGACCATCAGCAACCCGGTGAGCGCGAGGCCGAGGGCGAGGAACCACCGGCGGGCCGCCGCCTCCCTGAGCAGATCGAGCGCGACGGCGATCGATCTCATGCCGACCCCGCGGCGAGCACCTCGGTGAGCACGTCCTCGAGATCGCGCGAGGCCCGCTCGAGCTCGACCAGGAGCGCGCCGCTCGCCCGTGCTCCGTCCAGCGCCCGGTTGAGCGCGGACGGGTCGGGCGCGTCGATCTCCCAGGCGCCGCCCTCGCCGGGCTCGAACCCGAGGGAGACCAGCGCCTCGCTGGCCGCCGGCCCATCCGGCGCGAAGCGGAGCCGCCAGCGTTGCTGGACCGCGGTCAGCGCCTCCAGCGGGCCCGAGCGCACCAGCCGGCCGCGGGAGAGGATGCCGATGCGGGTGCAGATGCGCTCGGTCTCGGAGAGGAGGTGCGAGTTGATGAAGAGGGTGGCCCCCCGGGCGAGCTCGGCCGCAAGGAGCTGCCGGATCTCCACCCGGCCCAGCGGGTCCACGCCGTCGGTCGGCTCGTCGAGGACCAGCAGCTCCGGGGCGCCGACCAGCGCCGCGGCGAGGCCGAGCCGCTGGCGCATGCCCTTGCTGAAGCCGCGGATCTTTCTGTCCAGGGCCTCCGACAGGCCGACGCGCCCGAGCAACGCCTCCAGCGCGGGCCGGTCCGGCCGGAGCCCCTTCAGCCGCGCCACGCTCGCCAGGAAGGCGGGTGGGGTCCACGCGCCGGGGAGGGTCAGGCGCTCGGGGAGGTAGCCCACCCGGGCGCGCGAGCGGGGATCCTGGGGCCGGTGCCCGAGCAGCTCCACCGCGCCGGAGTCGGGGTGGGCGATGCCGAGCAGGCACTTGATGAAGGTCGTCTTCCCCGCGCCGTTGGGCCCGATGAGCCCGAAGGCCTCGCCCCTGGGCACCTCGAGGTCGACGCCGTCGAGGGCGACCGACTCCGAGCGGCCGAACCGGGACCGGAAACGCTTGTGGAGGGAAGTCACGGCGAACGCGGCCGGCATTCTCCTGGAGCCTCCCATCTCGGGGGCGTGACATCCACGCCGCTCACCACCAGCCGCTGCCCCGGGGCTTGAAGGCGAGGACGAGGAGCACCACCAGGGTCTGCACCACCACCACTCCGGGCCGCAGCTCGCCCATCGCCCAGACCACCGCGTCGTCCACGGCCATGGCCGCGGGGAGCGCCCAGAACGCCCAGGGCCGCATCCGCCAGAGGCCCCACAGCGCCAGGGCCAGCGTCCCCGTGGTGACCAGGACATAGGGCACGTACCCCGGTCCGAAGGCGCGGCCCTGGCCGCTGGTCGCCGCGTGCAACCAGGTCGCGAGGAGGAGGAGGGCCCCGGCGACGCACACCACGCTGAGCTGCCAGGGACGCCCCCGGGCGCGGGCAGCAGCGAACGGTCGGTCGTCCTGGGGCGCAAAGGCCATGGTTCTTGTTAATGAGGGCGCATGCACCTCGTCGCCACCGTGCTCGCCCTCACCGCCCTGTCCTCGGGAGGCACGCCCATGTCGGTTCACGATTTCAAGGTGAAGACCATCGACGGCAAGGAGGCCTCCCTGTCCGACTACAAGGGGAAGGCCCTGCTGATCGTCAACACCGCCTCGGAGTGCGGCTACACGCCGCAGTACGCCGGGCTCGAGGCCCTGTACGAGAAGTACAAGGCCCGCGGCTTCACCGTCCTCGGCTTCCCCTCCAACGACTTCGGCGCACAGGAGCCGGGGACCAACGCGGAGATCAAGAAGTTCTGCGAGCTCCGGTACAAGACCACCTTCCCGCTCTTCTCGAAGATCCCGGTGAAGGGCCCTGACGCCGATCCGCTCTACAAGTA
This sequence comes from Myxococcaceae bacterium, assembly GCA_036489275.1. Taxonomy (GTDB): domain Bacteria; phylum Myxococcota; class Myxococcia; order Myxococcales; family Myxococcaceae; genus RPRB01. Next base: position 9,252 of record DASXGF010000754.1, read on the forward strand.
CCTGACCGGTTTGCCCGGGAAGCAGGGCGGTGCGATCACCTGGAACTTCAACAAGTTCCTGATCGCCCCGGACGGGAAGGTCATCGAGCACTTCGACAGCAAGGTCGAGCCGATGTCGCCCGAGCTCACCGCGAAGCTGGAGCAGGTGCTCCCGAAGAGCTAGCGACGCCGCGGACCGGCGTCCGGCGTCTGGCTGGTGAGGGTCTGCGGCGCCTCGGAGCGCTCCACGGCCGCGTCGTGGGCGAGGATGCCGTTCATCTTCTTGGTCAGCGCCTTGCCCTTGCTGCTGCGCATCGCCGAGCGGATGTCGGTCACCATCTGCTTGTGGCGGTCGCGGAGGTGGGCCAGCGCCGCGTCCTTGTCCGTCACCTGCTCGGTGAGCCGGGCGTTGGCGGAGTGGAGCTCGTCGGTCTTCTCCGAGGAGTTGATGGCCTGGCGGCGGGCGTCCTTCTGGTCCGCCTCGAGCTTGTTCGCCCGGGATCCGTACTCGTCGGCCATCCGCATCGCCTGGGAGGTGCGGGCGGCCTGATCGTCGAGGAGCTTCTTGGCGTAGAGCGAGACCGTCCCCAGAGAGATCACCGCGAGCCCGGCCACCATCCAGGGGAGGATCAGCGGCGAGCGCTGCCTGGGGAGCGGGGCCGGCGTCTGCTCGGCCTCGAGCCCGGGTTCAGGAAACTGGAAGTCGTCGCTCATCGAGGGACTCTTGACCCCGAGTCTGGCACGGAAACGGGGCACCCGTGGCCGAGTGAGCGCCGTTCTGCAACAATCCAGTCGCACCGACTCCCGATGATCCAGATGTTCCATGTCACGAAGGCCTTCCCGGGCGACCCGCCTGCGCTGGCCGACGTGAACCTGACGGTGGAGAAAGGTGAGTTCGTGTTCCTCACCGGCCCCTCGGGTGCGGGAAAGACGACCCTTCTCCGACTCGTGTTCTGCGCCGAGCCGGCGACCCGCGGGCAGATCCTCGTCGGGGGACGCAACGTGGCGCGGATCCGCCAGGGAAGCATTCCCTTCCTGAGGCGGAACATCGGGGTCGTCTTCCAGGACTTCAAGCTGCTGCCGCACCGGACGGTGCTGGACAACGTGGCTCTGTCGCTCGACGTGCTGGGCGTGCCGCGCGACGAGTCCCGTCACCGCGCGAACCGCATGCTCAAGCTGGTCGGGCTGTCGCACAAGACCGAGAGCCTGCCGCTCAAGCTCAGCGGCGGCGAGCAGCAGCGGGTGGTCATCGCCCGGGCGCTGGTCAACGAGCCGGCCCTGCTCCTGGCGGACGAGCCCACCGGCAATCTCGATCCCGGGCTCACCCAGGAGATCATGTCGCTTCTCTCGGACGCCAACGTGCGCGGGACCACGGTGATCGTCGCCACCCACGACCTGGTGATGGTCGAGCGCTCCGGGAAGCGCGTCGTGCGCCTGGAGAAGGGTCGCATCGTCTCCGACGCCGGCGGACCGACGATGGTCCGGCGGGTGGGGTAGGGCGGAGGCTGCTTGGGCGCGGTCGCGAAGGCGCAGACCTTCTGGCGTTCGGCGATGGAGGGAATCCGCCATCAGCCATTCGTCCACGCGGTCTCCACCATCACCCTGGCCATCGCCCTCTTCACCCTCGGCCTGGCGCGGACCGCGGCGCACGAGCTGGACCGGCTGGTGGGCAGCCTCGGTGGAGAGGTGCGGGTGACGGTCTACCTCGACCCTCGCGCCACTCCGGAGGCCCGTGCCGCTGTCGCCGCCACGCTCCGGAGCGGGAGCATGGTGGTGGACGAGGTCACGCCCCGGGCCGCGCTGGACCGGCTGGTGCGCGAGCTCGGGCCCGCCGCCGAGTCGCTGCGCGGGCTGTCCGACGATCCGCTGCCCCCGTCCCTCGAGGTTCGGGTTCCGGAGCGGATGCGGTCTCCCGAATCGCTGCGGGCTCTCGCCGTGGAGCTGCGCGCCATGCCGGCGGTCACCGGCGTGGACTACGGCGAGCAGGCGGTGGAGCGGCTCTCGGCCATCGCCCGCGCGGTTCGCTGGGCGGGCTGGGTGGCATTCGTCGTCCTGGTCGGTGCGACGCTGATCATCGTCTCCGCCACGCTCCAGCTGGCGATCTACGCGCGCCGCGAGGAGGTGGAGATCCAGAAGCTGGTCGGCGCGACGGACCGCTTCGTCCAGGCGCCGTTCCTGCTCGAGGGAGCGCTGCAGGGGCTGGCGGGCGCGGCGGTGGCCATCGCCGGGCTCATCGCCTTCCGCCAGACACTGGCGCCCCAGCTCGGGGAGCTCCTCTCCTTCCTGCGGCTCCCCGGCGTCACCGCCGATCCGCGCCCGTGGATGGAGGCGCTGGAGCTGGCCGTGGCCGGCGCGGCGCTCGGACTGTCGGGGAGCTACCTGGCCGTGCATCGGTTCCTCCGCGCATGAGGTCCGCCGGCGCGCTCGTCCTCGCCGTCGCGCTGCTCGGCGCACCCGCGGTCCGGGCCGGGGAGACCCCCTCCGAGTCGGATCCACTCGAGGCCCAGCGGTCGCTGCTCCGCAACCTGCGCGCCCAGTCGGGCAACGCCGAGGCGGCGTTCGGCGTCTACGCCGGGCTGGCCCGGGTCTCGGCGGCGCGCGCGACGGCCATCTCCGCCCAGATGCGCATGCTCGGGCAGCGGCTCGCAGCCTCGGAGGCGGAGGAGGCGCTGGCCCGGGCCGTTCTGGAGGCGCGGGTGGAGCGGCTGCGGCCCCGGCTCCTGTCGCTCTACCGCGTCACCCAGCGCAGCCCGCTCGAGGTGCTGCTCCCGGCGGAGGACGTGGCCACGTTCGCCTGGCGGGCCCGCGCTCTCTCCTCGCTGGTCCGGAGCGACCTCGCCGCGCTCGAGGAGATGCGCTCGGTGGTCCTCTTCCAGCGCTCGCGGCTCGAGCAGCTCGATGCCTGGAAGCGGCAGATGGGCGGCCGGCTGGCGGAGCTGCGCGCCGAGGCGGAGGAAGCCGCGGGACAGCAGACCGAGCTGGGCGAGGCGCTGCAGCTGCTCCAGGCGAAGGCCCGCGCGGCCGGGTCGGTCCTGGCCGAGCTCGCGCGCTCGCGGGCCCAGCTGCAGGCGGTGGCCTCGGTGCTCGAGGAGCCGGAGCCCACCGGCTTCGGCGCGCTCCGCGGAAAGCTGCCCCTGCCGGCGGCGGGGCACGTGGAGGTGGCCTTCGGAAAGCTCGTCCACCCCAAGTTCAACACCGTCACCGTGCAGAAGGGGCTCGACATCCGCGCGCCGGCGGGGTCCGCGGCGAAGGCGCTCGCGTCGGGGACCGTGGCCTGGACGGGGTGGCTCGGCGGCTACGGGAACCTGCTCGTCGTCGACCAGGGAGACGGGTACCACACCATCTACGCCCACCTCGCCGAGGTGCTCCGGCCCGTCGGGGCGCCGGTGTTCCCCGGCGACGTCCTGGGCACCGTGGGCGAGACGGGCTCGCTCAAGGGCGCCTACCTGTACTTCGAGGTTCGCCGCCGCGGCCTCGCCGTGGACCCGATGCCCTGGGTGGGAGCGGCGATGGCCCGGGCGCCCTGACTCCGCGACTTGACGCAGTGCGGCACGAAGCTTAGCTTTCCACCGTGGACTTGCTCGCGACCCTGCAGGGGCTGGTGCGAAGGCGGCTCGTGGCTGCCGGCGTCGCCTCGGACCTGCACCTCGTGGCCGGACATCCGGTGCATGCCTACCGCGTCCCGGGAGCCGGCCTGGGACCTCCGGTGGTCCTGGTGCACGGCCTCGGGGGCAGCGCCAACGGCTGGGTCCGCATCCTCCGGGCGCTGGCCCGCGACTTCTCGGCGGTGTGGGCGCTGGACCTCCCGGGGAACGGCTTCTCGCCGCTGCCCGCGTCCGGGCCGCTGACGCTCGAGCAGCACCTCGGCGTGCTCCACGCCTTCTGTCAGCAGGTGGTGCGGACGCCGGCCTTCGTGGTGGGGAACTCGCTCGGTGGCGCGCTGTCGGTGCTCCTCGCCGCGAGGTACCCCGAGGACGTGGCGGCGCTCGGGCTGGTCGCCCCGGCGGGCGGAGAGATGACCCGCGCCTCGATGGCCGAGCTGATGCACACGCTCGACGTGCGGACCACCGGCGACGCGGTCCGGCTGACGCGGCGGCTGTTCCACCGCGCGCCGCTGGTGGCCATCCTCTTCGCCCCCGAGCTGAAGAAGATGCACGCCACCCCGGCGGTTCGCGCGCTCCGGACTCAAAGCCAGGAGCGTCACCACATCCCGGCCGATCTCGTCGAGGGGCTGCGGGCGCCGACGCTGATGCTCTGGGGCGCGAGCGAGAAGCTGCTCCCCCACGAGCAGCTCGACTGGTACCGCGCCCACCTGCCGCCCGGCGCGCGCATCGAGGTGGTGCCCGGCTTCGGCCACGTGCCCCAGATGGAGCGTCCACGCGAGCTGGTGCAGCGGCTCCACGACTTCGCCGGGGAGATCGGATTGCTGTCGGCGGGGACGCCGCAGGCGGAAGGCGCCCGGGTCGAGGCCGCCGCGACCCCTCGGCCGCCCGGCTGAGTCCGGATTCCGAGGACGCCCGGGAAGCGTCGCGGTCGCGCTCGGCCCCAAATCGCGGTCTCCGAATGGGTCGGCCTGCGTGACTCGGACTCTCACTGGAGCAGCGGGCCCGGATGCCGGCGCGCGTGCTCCCATCCCGACGTGCCGATGAGGCATCTCCGCCGGACGGTCGACGGCCTCTGGGCACTCCACGGTTCCGGACGGAGAGTGCGTCCACGAGGCCTCGCCCCGCCGGGCTCGCTCAGGCTCAGTGCCCCGAGGGCAGCTTCTTCGCCGTGGTGAGGAAGTGGTTCAGCTCCTGCTCCCACTCCCGCATGAAGTGGAAGTACGCCTCGGGGGTCTTGCCGCGGACCAGGGCGACGCCGGGCTCACCGAGCGCGGTCCAGGTGTAGCGGACGGTGGCGATGCTCCGGTCCTTCCCGTCCGGCCGCAGGCGGATGTCGATCTCCGTCACGTCGGAGCCCCGGGTGACGTGCACGTAGTGGACGTGCCCGCTCGCCGGCTCCCAGGCGTCGAGGAGCCACACGGTGTCCGGATGTCCCGGATGCCGGACGACGAAGAGCGTCCCGGCGCCTCCGCCTTCGGGCTCCCAGCGCATCTGGGGCTCCCATCCCGACGCCCAGGCGCGCTCACCCAGCGGGGTGAGGAGCGGGAGCACCCGTTCCGGTGGCGCCTCGAGATGCTGGTCGTAGACGTGGGTGACTCGCTCCGCGGCGTCGGGTGGAGCGGCGGCCAGGGCTGCGGTGACGAGGGGAACGAGCGTCATGGGGACTTCCTCCTGTTGGGCGGCGAGGGATCGCCGTCGATGGTCTCGGACAGCGCGTGGAGCACGGCCTGGAAGCCGCGCAGGTCGCGCTCGGTGAGCCGGGACAGCGCACGGTCCTCGAGGTCGACCAGGTGCTGGTGGACGCGCGCGGCGCTGCGCGCTCCGTTCCGGGTGAGGCGGACGGTGAAGGAGCGCCGGTCCTCGGGACGCACGTCGCGGGTAACGTCCCCACGGGCCTCCAGCCGGTCCAGGTAGCTGGTGAGCGTGGAGCGCTTGTGGGCGAACGCCCGGTGGAGCTCGGCCACCGAGCAGGAGCCCGCCTCGGCCAGGTGGGCGAGCAGGTGCGCCTCGCCCTGGGAGAGGCCAAGCGGCGGCTCGGCGGCGTCCAGGTACAGCCCGATGCGGTGGGTGGTGCGGTGGACGAACGGGACCAGCTGGAGGCGGGGTTTCATGCCGGATTCGGATAGTACGAATTCGTAATGAATGTCCAGCTCCCACCCACGGATTCGCCTCCGCGCCGCCGGCCGGGCTAACCTTCCCCGTTCGCACCCGTGACCGGTCTCTCCTCGCTCCTTCTCCTGACCACCCTGGTCGCTGCCCCTGCCCCGCCGCCCTCGCAGGAGGACGCCACCTACAAGCAGCTCGAGCTGTTCGCCCGGGTGCTGTCGTACGTGCAGAACAACTACGTGGAGAAGGTGGACGAGCGGCAGCTGGTCTACGGCGCCATCCGCGGAATGCTGGAGACGCTCGACCCGCACACCGTCTTCATGCCGCCGGAGGTCTTCAAGGAGATGAAGATCGACACCTCGGGCGAGTTCGGCGGCCTGGGGCTGGACGTGGTGAAGCGAGGCGACGCGCTGGTGGTCGTCTCACCGCTCGACGACACGCCGGCGGCCCGGGCAGGCATCCAGCCCGGCGACGAGATCCTCGCCATCGACGGCGAGACCACCTCCGGGATGGACGTCGCCCGTGCCTCGACCCGGATGCGGGGACCCGCCGGGCAGCGGGTGACGCTCAGCCTGATGCGCGCCGGGTTTCAGCAGCCCCAGGAGATTGTCCTCATCCGCGACCACGTGCGCATCGTCTCGGTCCAGGGCGCGCTCTACGGGGGCATCGGCTGGGTGCGGCTCAAGAACTTCCAGGAGCGCACCGACGCGAGCCTCAAGCGCGAGCTGGACCGGCTCCGCACCGAGAACGGGGGCAAGGAGCTCTCCGGCCTGGTGCTCGATCTGCGCAACAACCCCGGCGGACTGCTGGACCAGGCCGTCGCGGTCAGCGACCGGTTCCTCCCCGGCCGGGTCACCATCGTCACCACGCGCGGACGGGCGGGACGGAGCCTCACCGAGGAGAAGAGCCGCGATCCCGGCACCGAGCCCGACTACCCGATGGTGGTGCTGGTGAACGCCGGGAGCGCCTCGGCATCCGAGGTGGTGGCGGGAGCGCTCCAGGACCACGGCCGGGCCACGGTCCTCGGAACCCAGACCTTCGGGAAGGGCTCGGTGCAGACCGTCATCGAGTTCGAGGACGGCAGCGGGCTCAAGCTCACCATCGCCCGCTACTACACGCCGAAGGGGCGGAGCATCCAGGAGCGGGGCATCGAGCCGGACTACCTGGTACCGGCGGAGGGCACCGCGCGCGAGCTGCGGGAGAAGGACCTGCGCCGGCACTTCCGGAACCCCGACGCGGGCGCGGCAGAGACCGTGCACCGCCTTCCTCCGCAGCCCGCCTGGGATGGGACGCAGAAGGTCACGGACCCCCAGCTCCGGGCCGCGCTCGAGTACCTCCACGCGCACCCCCGGACGCCGGGGCAGAAGGCCGCCACCCGCTGAACCTGCCGGCGGCTGGCCGCGGTCACGCCGGGCCCGTGTAACGCCGTGGCGCGACCCCGTACGTCGGGGCGGAGGACAATCACCGCCCATGGGCATCGTCAATCCCGAGTCGAACACGCGCGTCGACGAGATCGCCGACCGCATCTATCGCATCAGCACCCCCGTCCCCGTCATCCCCGGGGGCTTCACCTTCAACCAGTTCCTCATCGTGGACGAGGCGCCGCTGCTGTTCCACACCGGCCTGCGGAAGCTGTTCCCGCTGGTGCGGGAGGCCGTGGCCCACGTGCTCGGCGACGCCGCGCGGCTCCGCTACGTCTCGTTCTCCCACTTCGAGGCGGACGAGTGCGGTTCCCTCAACGACTGGCTGGGGCTGGCGCCCAGGGCGGAGGCGGTCTGCAGCACCACGGCGGCGATGGTCTCGGTGAACGACGTCGCGGACCGGCCGGCCCGCGCGATGGCCGACGGTGAGGAGCTGTCCCTCGGCAGCCGCTCGGTCCGGTGGCTCGACACCCCGCACCTGCCGCACGGATGGGAGAGCGGGCTCCTGTTCGAGGCCGGAACGCGGACGCTCCTCTGCGGCGACCTCTTCACCGCCGGTGGCGCGGACGTTCCGCCGCTGTCCAGCTCGGACGTGCTCGGGCCGGCGCTGGCGATGGAGGCGGCGGTGCCGTACCTCGTCCACGGTCCGCACGTGCGTCCGCTGCTGGAGAAGCTGGCGCGGACCGAGCCGCGGGTGCTCGGCCTGATGCACGGCAGCTCCTTCCAGGGGGATGGCGGGCGGGCGCTCCGCGCGCTGGCCGATGCTGTCGGTGCCTGAGCCGGCGCCGAGGGCGCGGTGGTACGGTGCCTGGGCGATGACGGCAGAGGCCTCGGACTCCGCGCTGCTCGGGGCAATCGCCGGTGGGGGAGTGGGGCGCGGCGAGGCCGAGCGCGACCTGTGCAGGAGGTACGCGCCGCGCATCCGCCTCTACGGCCTCCGTCACCTCCGGGACGAGGAACGGGCACGCGATCTGGTGCAGACCGTGCTCCTCGCCCTGCTCCAGGCCGCGCGCGAGGGACGGGTGCGCGCGCCGGAGCAGCTGGTGCGCTTCGTGCTCGGGACCTGTCGGAACGCGGTGCTGCGCGTCCAGGAGATCGACCGCCGCGCCGAGCCGACGCCGGACGAGGTGCTGGTCGCCGCCGTCGGGGGCGAGACCCCGCGCGACCCGGTGAACGCCGCGGTGCTGCTGCGCTGTCTCGGCTCACTGGGCGACCGCGCGCGGCGGGTGCTCGAGCTCTCCTTCCACGACGAGCTGGAGAGCGACGAGGTCGCCGCGCGCCTCGATCTCACCCGGGGCAACGTTCGCGTCATCCGCCACCGCGCCCTGGCTACCCTGCGCGCATGCCTCGATGCTCCTGCAGGGGAGGCCGCATGAGCTGCGACTCACCGCTGTCCTGGGAGACGCTCGTGGACTGGTGGGCCGGCGACCTCGACGAGGACGGCGCTGCGCGGGTCGAGGAGCACCTCGTCGGATGCGAGGGCTGCACGGCCGTGGCGGACCAGATGGCGTCGACCGCCGAGACGCTCCGGACGATGGTGCCGCCGGTGCTGCGGCCGGAGCGGCTCCAGCGACTCGCGCGGACGGGGCTGCGCATCGTCGAGAATCTGGTCGAGCCGGGGGAGACCTCCGACTTCCACTTCCCGAAGGACGCCGAGCTCGCGGTGCACGTGCTCGGAGGCCTGTCCTTCCAGCCCGGCGTGCGGGTGGAGGTCACCCTTCGCTCGATCGCCAGCGGCGGCGTGCTCGGACACGTCGACGATGCGCCGTTCGATGCCGCCCGTGGCGTGGTCTACCTGGCCTGTCAGCGCGACTACGCGCAGCTGGACCACGACCTGGTCGCCGAGGTGCGGGTGGGCACGGGCCGGCCCGCGGTCCGCTACACAATCCTCCACCACTTCTGAGCGTGCTGGGCGCTTCCAGGCCGGTGCGTTCGCAAGTTCAGGGAATCACTGACACGATGTGTCAGGCGCCACCGAGGTGTTTGTAAGTTATCGGAATCGTTTGACACCCTTGTGTCACATCCTTAATCTGCCGCGCCGCCCTCGAACCGGATACTCGGGCGTGGGACGAGGGACCAAGCGCCAGAGATGTCCACCGTCGAGATCGTGTTCCTGGGCGTGTACTTTGCCGTCCTCTGCGTACTGGCGGTGTATGGCTCGCACCGGTACCGGATGGCGTTCCTGTACTACCGCCACAAGTTCCGGATCCCGACCCCGAACGGCACCCTGCCGGCCGTTCCGCGGGTCACCATCCAGCTCCCGGTGTTCAACGAGATGTACGTGGTGGAGCGCCTCATCGAGGCGGTCTGCCGCATCCGGTACCCGCGCGAGCTTCTGGAGATCCAGGTGCTCGACGACTCGACCGACGAGACCTGCGGCATCGCGAGGGCCGCCGTCGAGCGTCATCGGCGTGCCGGCCAGGACATCACCTACATCCACCGGACGAACCGCCAGGGCTTCAAGGCCGGCGCGCTGGAGAACGGCCTCGCGACCGCCAAGGGCGAGTACGTGGCGGTATTCGACGCGGACTTCGTGCCTGCTCCGGACTTCCTCGAGCGCACAGTCCCGTTCTTCGCGGACGCGAAGGTGGGCATGGTGCAGGTGCGCTGGGGCCACCTGAACCGCGAGTTCTCCATCCTCACCCAGGCCCAGAGCATCTTCCTCGACGGGCACTTCATCATCGAGCACACCGCCCGGAACCGCTCGGGCTGCTTCTTC
>DASXGF010000013.1:0-19452 GCA_036489275.1 Myxococcaceae bacterium
CGAGTGTCTGTGCCCGCTCGATCACACCCGCGTAGAAGGGATGGTGTCCGAGCGTGGCGCTGTCGCCGACGACGAAGGCGTGCACCTTGGCCCGGGTCAGCGCGACGTTCATCCGACGCAGGTCGGTGAGGAAGCCGAGTCGCCCTTCCGCGTTGCTCCGGACACAGCTCACGAGCACGGCCTCGGCCTCGCGGCCCTGAAAGACATCGACGGTGTCCACCTCGACGCCGAGCCCCTCCAGCGCCGGGGCGATGCGGGCGGCCTGTGCGCGGTAGGGCGTGATGACGGCGATCTGCGCCGGGTCGAGGCCGGCGGCGAGGAGCGCGCGCGCCCGGGCCACCACCACCTCCGCCTCGCCGGGGTTCTCCAGGCTCTCGCTGCCCGGCGGAGCGGCCTCCTCCCAGCCCTTTCCCGCCGTGTCGAGGAAGAGCAGCGGCGGGGCATCGAGCGTCGCGCCAGGCAGCACGGTGGCCAGCGTGCGGGTGGCGACGGAGGGATGCGCGCGGAGCTCGCCGCCGTAGAACGCCCGGGAGGGGAGCTCCATCAGCTCGGCGTTCATCCGGTACTGCTCGCGGAGCATCTGCCGCACCCCGTCGCCATGCAGCGCGAGCAACCGCTCGAACAGGCTGGTGGCGAGGCCTCCGGCCGCGGCCTCTTCCGACAGCACCGTCGGCGGAAGCTGCCGATGGTCCCCTGCGAGCACCACCCGCTCGGCGCGGAGGAAGGCGAGAAGGGTGAGGGGCTCGGTGGCCTGCGTCGCCTCGTCCACCAGCGCCAGCGGGCAGCGTAGGGCGGCCAGCGGCGTCCCCCCGAGCGCGGTGAGGGTGGCGCAGAGGACGTCCGCTCTCTCCAGCACGTCGCGCACCGCCTTCCGCTCCAGCGCCCGGGCCTCGTCCATGAGCGCGCGCGCCTCCGTCTGCGCGGAGCGCGCGTTGGCGAAGCTCGCCCGGCTGCGTCCCCGCGCCCGTTGCTTCCTGGCATGGCCGAGCAGCTCGAACGCGTCGTCGAACAGGCGCCGCGCCAGCGTGCGGTCCGGATGCCGCTCCACCAGGACGTCCAGGGTGTGCTCCACGAGCCGGGGGGAGACGCGCGCCGGATGGCCGACGCGCACGACGCGCAGTCCCTCGGCGAGGCAGAGCTCCACCAGGTGATCCACGGCCGCGTTGCTCGCCGCGGTGCAGAGGATGCGTCCGTGCCGGGCGACCGCGTTTCGCGCCACGGCGGCGAGCACGGTGCTCTTGCCGGTGCCGGGCGGCCCGTGGACGCAGAAGAGGTCGCGAGCGGAGAGCGCGCGCTCCACCGCCAGCCGTTGCTCGGGGTTGAGGGCGTCGATTCCCTCCGGGGGCCGCTCCGTCTCGAAGCGGGGCGCCTCCTTGCCGAGGAGAACGTCGCGCCGACGGCCGGGCGCGCCCCGGTCTCCTGCGGCCACCTCGACGACGGCGGCGTCGGCGCGGGAGAACGTCACGTCGTCCGCGACGAGATCGAGCACCAGCCGTCCGCTGCGGACGAACTCGGGCGGCGGACGGTCGAAGGCCAGCTGCACGCGGTCCCGCCCGCCCCGCGTGACGAGCGCGCGCTCGGGGGGCGCCACCTCTGCGCGCCGGGGCCGGGCCTCCACCACGTCGCCAGGACCGAACGGGTTGCGCCAGGGTGCCCCACCGGCACGGGCGAAGGTGAGCAGGAACCGCCCGCCGAGCCCCACGTCCTCGTCCGTCGCCTCGAGCTCCCCGGCGGAGAGGCCGAGGGACTCGCGTTCACCCTGGGAGAGCCGGTCTCGCTCCTCGGCGAGTCGCTGCTCCTCCGCGCGCCGCTCGAGCGCGAGCAGCCGGCGCAGGTGCTCGAAGTGCTCGGGTCCGCCCACGTCGCTTCTAGGAGGCGGGCTCGGGGATGAGGCCCTTGCGCCGCATGTCTGCGCCCACGGCCTTGACCAGATCTCGCATGAACTGGCCGAGGTTTTCGGGGTTGGTGGTCTCGCTCTGCCCGGCCCAGACCAGCTTGTTTTGCTTCAGGTCGAAGACCAGCGTCTCCACGCGCACGATGGTGTCGGTCACCACGTAGCCCGGGCTGTAGGAGTACGCCGCGCCCCACCCGTAGCCGTAGTACGGGCCCCAGCCGCCGGCGTACGGGCCCGGCCCCATGTACGAAGGCGGGACGTAGGTCTGCTGCTTGTTCACGGCGATGGGCCGCATCGAGATGAGCGCCACCGCGCCCGAGTCCTGGATGGCGGCGGCGGCCTTCTCCCGGTCATCGACCTGGTCGGTGGGGATGAGGGTGAACGAGGGGATGGGGCGGAGGCCGCGCTGCCGGAGCTCCTCGCCGAGGAGGTCCTCGCCGGTCCGTCGCGTCGTCTCCTCCTTGCTCATGACCATGGCGATGACCAGGTCACCCGGCTTCACGGTCATCGGCGCGGCGTCGGCCGCCTTCCAGGAGTTGACGAGCTTGGTGGGGGCGCTGCAGCCGGCGAGAGCGAGCATCGGCAGGACGATGCAGGCTCTCGGGAACCTCGGGGACATGGGAGCTCCTGAAGGTGTTCGGGGGCCGGGACGTTGCCCCGGCACGATGCCTGGACGCCAGCACGAACGAGATGCCGTCGAGCCTCATTGACTCCGGGCGGGGGTCAGGCGGCGTCGGCGAGCACGCCGGCCCGGGTCATCTCCCGCGCGGCGGCCTTCACCACAGACCGGACGAAGTCGTCGAGGCTGTCCGGATTGGTGGTCTCGCTCTGCCCGGCCCAGACCAGCTTCTCCTGCCGCAGGTCGTAGGCGAGCACCTCGAGGCGGAGGACGGTGTCGGTGACCACGTACCCCGGGCTGTACGGAGCGGCCCAGCCATAGCCGTAGTAGGGACCCCAGGCCCCGTAGGGGACCGGTGCTCCGTACGTCGGAGGCACGTAGGTCGCCGTGCGGGTGGTCTGGAGCGGCCGGACGACGAACGCGGCGACCGCGCCCGTGGCGCGCAGCGTGGCCAGCGCCGAGTCCTTCTGCATCGCCTGCTCGACGCTGAGGATGCTGTAGGCGGGGATGGCGCGCAGCCCGCGGCGGGACAGCTCGCCGGCGAGCGCATCCTCGCCGGAGCGGCGGGTCGCCTCGTTCCGGCTGATGACCATCGCCACCACGGTGTCGCCGGAGCGCAGGCTCAGGGGCGCGGCGTCGGGCGCCTTCCAGGTGTTGACGAAGCGGGTGGTCGTGCTGCAGCCGGCGAGCACCGCGGCGAGGAGCAAGGCGGCGCAGGAATGGCGTGAGAGCGAGCGCATGCGGCCGTCGAGTGTGCCTCGCCGGGAGGCGGACGTCACCTCGTCGCGAGCTTCACGCCGGATCGTGCCATCTCCGACTCTGCCGCCCGGACCAGCGAGGAGATGAGATGGTCCAGGCTGTCCGGGTTCATCGTCTCGCTCTGACCCGCCCAGACGAGGCGGCCGTCGGAGAGGTCGAAGACCATCGCCGAGAGGCGAACCACGGTGTCGGTCCGGACGTACCCAGGGACGTAGTTGCCGGAACCTCGGGAGCTCGGTGACTCCTCTCCGACGGGGCTCATCGGAGTGAACATGGCCGTTGGCGGGAGGGACGTCGGCTGGTGGTCGACGGCGAGGGGACGGATGACGAAGGCCGCCGTCGCGCCCGACTTCCGGAACGCGGCCAGCGCTCCCGGGATGTCGGGCAGCGCGGGCCAGCGAAGGAGCGACGTCGCCTCGACGGTACGGTAGCCGCGGGCGCGCATCTCGGTGGCGAGGATCTCCTCGCCTGCCTTGCCTTCCCGCTCGTTGGTCGTCATCACCCCGACGGCGACCAGGTCGCCGGGCTTCAGGCCGAGAGTCGTGTCCCGACCGGTCCAGGTCCGGGTGATCTTCGTTCCCGGGCCGCATGCTGCCAGGACGAGCAGTCCCCCGAGCAACAGCTGCACTCGCCTGGTCATGGCGTCCTCCTTCAGCTTCGGGGAAGCTGATGGCCGAAGCTTCGAGGAGTCAAGCACCGGGGCGTCCACCGTTGCGGACGCACGCATCCATCCGCGAGGTCCCGAACATGCATGCGCCCGGAACACCCAACCGACTCGCCGCCGAGTCCTCGCCGTACCTTCGCCAGCACGCGGAGAATCCGGTGGAGTGGTATCCGTGGGGCCCCGAGGCCCTCCGGCGGGCGAAGGACGAGCAGCGCCCCATCCTCCTCTCCGTTGGCTACTCGGCCTGCCACTGGTGTCACGTGATGGCCCACGAGTCGTTCGAGGACCCGGGCACCGCGCAGCTGATGAACGCGCACTTCGTCAACGTGAAGGTGGACCGGGAGGAGCGGCCCGACCTGGACCAGGTCTACCAGGGCGTGGTGCAGCTGATGGGCGGGCAGGGCGGCTGGCCATTGACCGTCTTTCTCACGCCGGACCTGGTGCCCTTCTACGGCGGGACGTACTTCCCGCCGGACCCCCGGCACGGGTTGCCCTCGTTCAAGATGCTCCTCGAGGCGCTGTCCCGCGCCTGGACCGACGAGCGGGCAAAGGTCCTGGAGCAGGCCGTCGAGTTCAAGGACGGGCTCCGGCAGCTCGCGACCTACGGGCTGGGAACGCTCGTGACGAAGGTCTCGGGCGAGGACGTCGCAGCGGCGGGAAAGGCCCTGGCGCGGGCGCTGGACCCGGTCGAGGGCGGGTTCGGTGGTGCGCCGAAGTTCCCGAACACCATGGACCTGGCGCTCCTGCTCCGGGCGTGGCGGCGGACCGGGAACGGGTCGCTGCGCGAGGGCGCGCTCCACACCCTGGACCGGATGGTCACCGGCGGGATCCACGACCAGCTCGGCGGCGGGTTCCACCGGTACAGCGTCGACCGGTTCTGGAGGGTGCCGCACTTCGAGAAGATGCTCTACGACAACGCGCTGCTCCTGCATCTGCTGGCGGAGGCGCAGCAGATCTCACCGCGGGTCGAGTGGGTGGAGAGCGCGACCCGGCTGGTGGAGTGGCTTGGCCGGGAGATGACCGACGCTGCCGGGGCGTTCCATGCGACACAGGACGCGGACAGCGAGGGCGAGGAGGGGAAGTACTTCGCCTGGAGCCCCGCGGAGCTGGAGGCGGTGCTCGGGGCCGACGACGGCCGGCGCGCGGCGAAGGCGTACGGGGTGACGTCGAAGGGAACGTTCGAGCACGGGAAGAGCGTGCTCGAGCGGCGAGTCCCGCTGGCGGAGCTGGTGAAGGAGTGGGGGACGACGGAGCAGGAGGCGCGCCGCTGGCTCGAGTCGGTTCGCGCGAAGCTGCTCGCCGAGCGCTCGAAGCGGATCCCGCCGGGTCGGGACGACAAGATCCTCGCCGGCTGGAACGGCCTGATGATCCGCGGCCTGTCGTTCGCGGCGCGGGTCTTCGAGCGGCCGGAATGGGCCGAGCGCGCAGCGCGGGCGGCCGGCGCGGTGCTGGACCGGCAGCTCCAGGGTGACCGTCTGTTCCGCGTGTTCCAGGACGGGACGAGCAAGGTGGACGGCTTCCTCGAGGACTGGGGCGGGCTCGCCGCGGGGCTGGTCGCGCTCTACCAGGCGACGTTCGAGCCGAAGTGGCTGGAGGCCGCGGTGAGGCTGTCGGACGGGGCGCAGGAGCGGTTCTGGCATCCCGAGCAGAAGGCGTACCGGACGGCGCCCCGGGGGCAGGCGGACCTGGTGGTCGAGGCGTACGCGCTCCACGACAACGCGGTCCCCGCCGGGGCGAGCCTGCTGACGGAGGCGAACCTCGTACTCGCGGCGCTGACGGGGCGACACGACTTCCTCGACCGGACGGAGGCGTACCTCTCGAGGATGCGCGACACGGCGCTGGCGAACCCGTTCGCCTTCGGGCACCTGTGGTGCGCGGCGGACTACCTTGCGGACGGAGCGCCCGACGTGGCCCTCGCCGGGGCCGCAGGAGCACGGGCTTCGTTCCTGTCACTGCTCGCGAGGACCTACGCGCCGACGCTGTCGGTGGCGGCGTTCGAGCCGGGCGGGGCGCCGGCGGTGCTCTCGGAGATCGCCGAGGGAAAGACCTCCGCGGGCGCCGACCTCGCTGCCTACCTGTGTCGGAACTTCACGTGCACGCTGCCGGCACGGACAGTCGAGGCGCTGGAGAAGGATCTCCGAGGCTCGGGGCTCCTCGCCCGCGCCTCCGCTGATGGCTGAGTACTGCACTCCAAGGCTGGTTGAGGTCCTCGGAGCTACTTCGGCACTCCCACGCCACTCTCGGCAGGAGCCGGCGCCACCGCGATGGTCCGCGCCTGCGCCGCGAGCTCGAGCACCTTGTCCACCGGCCGGAGCACGGTCAACATCGACTCGGAGCCGCGTCCGCCCGAGTCGATGGAGGTCGCGAACTTCTTCACGAGCAGCCCGAGCGGCACGCCGTCCGCCGTGTACGCCAGCGAGCCCACGAAGCTCGAGGTCTCGCCGTCGGTGATGTAGTAGGGAGCGGGCCCACGCACGTAGGCGCGCACCTCGCCCGTCGCCACCGCGAGCGCCCGGTTCGCGAGCTTGCTCAGCCGCCCGGGAACGTAGATCCGGGTGAGCAGTGGCACCGTCCCCGAGCGCGGCTTCAACGTCACCGCCGCGAGCTTCAGCCCAGCGTCGCGCGGCCGGATGAAGGCGAGGTCCAGGTCGCTGTCCTTCAGCACCACCGCGGCGTCGAGCTCCGTTCCGTCCTCGAGGAGGATGACCGTCTCCTTCACCTCCGACTCGAGCGACACCCGCTGCCGCTGGGCGTCCACCATCCGGCGGATCGCCCCGGAGGGGTCGATGCTGGAGGCGCTCGCCACCGTCAGGCCCGAGGGCTCGAGGACCACGCCCGGGACCTCCATCTTCTGCTCGTGCTCCTGGCCCCCGACCTTCAGCTTCAGCACCAGGCGGATGGTCACCACCGCCTTCCCGCTCTGCTCGGTGGTGGCCCGTGCGGCTGCCTCGAGGTCCGCGGCCGCCGTGGTCATCAGCATCGCCACGCCGAGCGCCCCGGCGATCATCGCGACGCCTCCTTCGGCTCGACCCAGGTGGGCTGCACCTCGACGTAGAGCGTCTGCACCCCGCGCCGCACGAAGAAGACCACCTCACCCGGCTTCGCCTCCCGGATCGGCTTCAGCTCCTTCTCCAGCTCCTTCACGTCACGCACCGCCTTCCCGCTCACCGCCAGGACCAGGTCGTCGGTCCGGAGCCCACCCACCGACGCCCATCCACCTGGGTCCACCTGGCTCACCAGCGCGCCGGTCGTCTCCTTCGCCCACCTCCGCTTCACCCGGTCGAGGTACGAGATGTCGCGCGCTCGGAACTCGAGGGCCACGTCCTCGTAGACCCGGAGCTCGTTCTCCACCCGCGGCGCCTCCTTCACCGTCACGGTGATCTCCATCGACTTCCCGTCCCGGAGCACCGCCAGCACGGCCTTGCTCTCCGGCTTGTAGGCGCGCAGCAGCGCATCGAACGCGTCCGCGTCCTGTGGCTCGCTCTCTTCGACCAGCGCGTCGTCGACCTTGGTCACAACGTCGCCCACCCGGAGCCCGCTCGCGTCCCCGTCGGGAAGGACCTGCGTGACTCGCGCCCCCTTGCGGCCCTTGTAGCCCAGCGCGGTGGCCAGCTTCGGCGAGAGCACCTGCGTGGCCACCGGCAGCCAGCCCCGGCGGGCCTCCTGGGGCGGCTCCTGCGGCGGGCGGATGCCCACCTCGACCACGGTCAGCAGCTTCTCCGCGCCGCGCTCGAAGCCGACCAGCGTCGGCACGGGCGCCTTCGCCGTCTTGACGATCTCCGCGGTCGCCTTCGACAGCGCATCCGGAGAATCGACCGACTTGCCGGCCACCGAGAGGATGACGTCCTCGCGGCGCAAGGACGGCACCGCCTTGTCCGCCGGACCGCCGGGGCGGAGGGTGCCGACCAGCACGCCTCGGGTGTCCGCCCGCTGGAGCTCGAGGGACTCGAAGCGCGTCACCCGCCGCCCGGTCATGCCCCACTCCTTGAACTCGCGCTCCTTCGCCCGCGAGGCATCACGCGGCACCGGCGAGAGGCTCAGGGCGAGGGTTTGCGTGCCGCGGACCACTTTGAGGGCCAGAGGCTTTCCCGGAGAGCGCTGCAGCAGCTCGTTGGTGAACGCCGGGAGCTGGGTGTCGAAGCGCACCATCACCGGCTTCTGCTCCACCTCGATGATGCGGTCCCCGGGCTGGACTCCGGCCGTCGCGGCGGGGGTCCCCGGCAGCACGCCCGAGACCAGCACCCCGGTCATCGTCGCCGGGGAGTCCTTGAGCAGAGGCTGGAAGGTCATCCCGGTCCAGGCGCGCTCGACCGTCTTCTTCGCCATGAGCTGCTGGGCCACCGCGCGGGCGAGGTCGGAGGGAATCGCCGCGCCGAGCCCCATCACCAGCTCGTTGATGCCGATGATCTCTCCTTCGAGATTGACCAGCGGGCCGCCCGAGTTGCCGGGGAAGATCTGCGCGTCGTGGCCGATCCATTTCACCACGGAGCCCACGTTCTCGCCCTCGAGCTCGATCGGCCGCGGCACGCGCAGGTCCACGTTGGCGACGATGCCCCGGGTCACTGCCTGCGAGAGCGCCAGCGGGCAGCCCATGGCCAGGATCGTGTCACCGACCCGGACCGCCTCGGATGAGCCGAACACCGCCACCGGGAGGGCTGCGGATCCCTTGGGGCGCCGGGAGAGGTCGAGCTGGATGACCGCGATGTCGCTCAGCGGGTCGGTGCCAACCAGCGTCGCCTCGAGCTCCTCGCGCGTGGGCAGGACGACCCGGATCGACGTGGCCCGGCCAACGACGTGGTGGTTGGTGATGACATGGCCCTCGGCGGAGATGATGACGCCCGAGCCGGTGGCGCCGGACTTTCGCTCTCGCCCGCCCTCGGTGTGCGTGGAGAGCACGTGGATCTGCACCAGCGACGGGTAGACGCGGGCGATGGCCCGGGCGAGGGCCGGGTCGGCGTGCGGCAGCGGCGGCGGTTCCTGCTTGGCCGCGCTCGCCGACACGGTGGAAAGCACCGCGGCGAGGAACAGCGTGCGAAGGGCGCGCATCCACGAGACGGTACTACGGCCCGTGCTCCGCCGAGCCCGTGCTCGTCCTCGGTCGATGGTGCGGCCTGACCCACCCCCGGCTCCCGGAGGCGTGAGGTGACCGAAGGTCCGCGGATCGAGATGCCCGTTCCGGTTCGCTCGTCGGCCTCGTCAGCTTCCGGGCGACGCCATCAACTGGCGCATGTACCGCATGCCCGGCGAGCCGTGGGACAGCAGCCGGTCGTGGTACGCGCGCTCGGAGAAGCCCGGCGCGCCCTGCGCGGCGTCGCGGAGCTTCACCATCTCCGAGTAGCCGTAGAAGTACGTGGTCAGCTGGGCGCTGGTGAGCCGGGCGCGGTTCCACTTCCCCGCGGCCTCGCCCTCCTCCTGGAACGCGTCGCGGGTCATGAGCTCCATCGCCTGCTTCTCGTCCATGTCCCCGGCGTGGATGCCGTGGTCGAGGAGCGCGTTGGCCGTCGTCCGGAGGATCATCTTCTGCTGCTGGAGCTTCACCTTCGCCCCGCCGAAGCCCTTCGAGGCCATGAGCCACTCGGTGTACACCGCCCAGCCCTCCACGAATGGACCGCTCCCCAGCACCGCCCGCAGCTTCGAGGGGTAGGCGTTGCTGTGCATGATCTGGAGATAGTGGCCGGGCATCGCCTCGTGGACCGTGAGGTCGGCGAGCATCGACTCGTTGTACTCGCGGAAGAACGACTGGACCCGCTTCGGCGGCCAGTCGGACGGCGGCGGAGAGATGGCAAAGAACGTCTCGGGCTTCGGCTCGAGCGGGCCAGAGGAATCGCAGTAGGCGACGCCGACTCCTCGGCGGTACTCCGGCATCTCCACGACCCTCAGCGGCTCGTCCGGCACGCGCACCAGGTCCTTCGTCCGCACGAACACGGTCGCCTTCTCCAGCCAGGTCCGCGAGTCGCCGAGGATGCTCTGGCTGCTCGGCGCCTGCTTCGCCAGATGGTCCAGCGCGCTGCGGACGAAGGCGCGCCGCTGCTCCTGGGTGGAGAGCGAAGGCACCGGCCCGAGCCGGTCCTCGGCCCAGACCTCCTTCGCCGTCGCGACCATCTCCTCCTGCGTGCGGTCGAGCAGCGCCCGGGCGCTCCGGGCGATCGCGTCGGGGTCCATCTGATCGTCGAGGACGAAGCGGAGCTTCGCGGTGAACCGCTCACGCCCGATACGGAAGGATCCGTCGGAGCGCGCGAGCAGATCGTCCTTCAGGAAGGCCTGGAAGTGCCGCAGCGCCGCCGCCGCCCGTCCTGCCGCCGCCGGAACCGCCGGGATGTCCTTGAACTGCTCGGGAAGGTCCTTCTCGGTGAGGCCCAGCAGGCCCGCGGTCTGATGGATGGCCGTCTCGGTCTGGATCCGCGACGGACGGGTGAGGCGGACCCGGGCGACCGAGAGCACCGCTGGGATGCCGTCCAGGCGCGCGGCGAGGCTCTGGGCGCGCTCGGCGCGCGTCGCGAACTCGCGGTTCACGAGCGGGTCCAGCCCCTCGCCGATGAGGCCGGTGTAGTAGAGCGGCTGGAGTTCCGCCCGGTGCAGCTCGGTCCGGGAGAACGCCGAGTAGCGGAGCTGGTTCTCCAGCATGTCGGCGTCCACTCGCGACTCGGCGGTCAGGGAGTCCCGCCGGATCGCCTCGAGGCGGCCGAGGATCTCCTCCTCGAAGCGTTGCCGCTGCGTATCGCCGTCCTGGCTCACGTCGGGCCAGCGCCCGTCGTAGCGGTGATCGCCGAGCTGCGTGGCGTCGGTGGGCCAGAGCGGGAGTGACCGCTCGAGATAGTCCGCCGAGAGGGCCTCGAAGGCCTGCTGTGGAGTTCCGGCGTTCACGGGGGTCTCCGGAGCGTGGGCACAGGCGAGGGCGAGCGCCAGGGTGAACGGGACGACGCGGCGGGGAGGCATGGCAGCGCTCAACGGGCGGCGCGCCTTGCCTGCATCCGGCGCTCGATCTCGTCCGGGTTGCTGGGGACTCCCTTGGTGATGACCTCGGCGCCGGTGGGCGTGATGAGGATCTCGTCCTCGATCCGGATCCCGAACCCGCGCTGCGGCAGGTAGATACCCGGCTCGACGGTGAGCACCGCGCCGGCGGGAAGCGGAGCGTCGTAGTCGCCGGTGTCGTGCACCTCGAGGCCCACGAAGTGGCAGCACCCGTGGATGAACGCGTCGTGGTAGCCGGCCTCGTCGATGACCTTGCGCACCGCCCGCTCGAGCGTGCGCGGCGTGACGCCGGCCTTCGCCGCGGCGATTCCGGCGGCCTGCGCCTTGAGGACGATGTCGTAGATCTCTCGCTGCTCCGGGCTGAACTTGCCGGAGACCGGATAGGTGCGGGTCACGTCGGTCGCGTAGAACTGCTCCTCCGCGCCGGCGTCCACCACCACCAGCTCACCCTCCTTCATCGCCCGGTCGTCCTTCGGGTAGTGGAGGATGGCGCCGTTCGGCCCGGAGCCGACGATGGAGTCGTAGGCCACGTGCCGCGAGCCCGACTTGCGGAACGCGTCCTCGATCGCGTCCTTCAGCTCGTACTCACGCATCCCTGGCTTGAGCACGTCGAGGACCCGCGCGTGGCCGGCCGCGGTGTGCTCGATGGCCTTGCGCATCAGCTTGATCTCCTCGGCCTCCTTCACCTCCCGGATGCGCGCGAGCGCGTCGTGGAAGTCGTTCACCTTGCAGCCGTAGGACCGGTCCACCGCCTCGGCGTAGGCCGTCATCACCTTCGACTTCGGCTCCGGGGGCGCGATGAACTGCCCCACGAAGTTGAGCCCGCCGTGGGCGCAGGCCTTCATGAGGGCGTAGCCGAGCCCCCGGAATCCCTCTGCCCGTCGAACGATCGGAATCCCGCTGGAGGTCTGCAGCAACTGCGAGGGCAGCTTCGCGCGCTCGCCTTCCCACTGGCCCCGCTCGACGTCGAGCGGCCGCAGGAAGAGGACCTCCGGGTCGGGCGAGGCCGGATCGAGGAGCAGCGCCGCGCCCGGCTCGTCGATGCCGGTCAGGTAGTAGAAGTCCATCCCCTCGCGGAGGCCGTCGAACTTCGCCTCGTTCACGACGAGGGTAGCGCCCGTCTTCAGCCGCTCCATGAGCGCCTTGCGGCGCTTCCGGTAGACGTCGGCCCCCAGCGTCCCGGTGGGGCCGATGGGGCGCGGCTCGGGGCCGACCGACGGGGCCATGTACTTCCCGACGGGGTACTGCTTCGGGACCTCCTGGACGGGACCGGGCGGCTCGGCGCCGAGGAGGGCGAGGGCGAGGAGGGGGGCTGGATTCATGGAGCCCGGCAGCATCGCCGTGCACGCCGGGCCGGGGCAACGCTCTCGTGGGCTGTGCTGTCAGCGGCCCTCATGCGGGTGCCAGTGGCCGGGGCGGCGTTCCCAGTGTCCCGCATCGCGCTGGACCCACCGGTGGCCGTCCCAGTCCCAGCCCTTGGGCCGCGCCGACCAGCGTCCGCCGACCCACGTCCGCCGACCCAGATGTAGCCGCTCGGCCCCCACCACCAGTAGCCGGGAATCCAGGCCGCTCCATCGAACGGGGACGGTGGCTGGGCCTCGGTCAGCGGCAGAGGAGGAGGGGTGGTCGCGACGTTCGGCTCCATCGGAGGCGCGGGCTGGTACGGCCGATCGGGATCCACCACCGCCGAGGGGCTCCAGTAGCCCGCGTAGTAGGTCCACTGGCCGTTCTCGAAGTGCCAGCTCGCGGGGACCCAGACCTCGCCCAGCCCCGGAGGAACCATCCAGGCTCCGGCCCGCCACTCGTACCTGGCGCCGTCCCACCACCAGCCGCCCGGTACCCAGACGTGCCGCGGCGAGGGGGCGACCGGGACACGCTCGACCCGGACCGCCGGCGGCGGCGCGCCGACGCGGATGCCGACGACCAGGTGCTGCGCCAATGCCGACCCGGGCACGGCCACCATCAACAGGGTTGCGAGCAGGAAGAGGACGGGAAAGCGAGGCATCGATTCCTCCGGAGCCGGGTCGGAACACCGGGGAGGCCGCGAGGTTGCGTCTCGTCGGCACCGGGGACGCTCGACACGTGACTCGTCGAGCACGTCGAGGCAGGCTCGCCGGCCTTCAAACCCAGGAGATCGCCCGCCTTGATCGGACTGTGCTCGTGGATCGTCGTCGGCCTCATCGTGGGCGCCATCGCCCGGGCGCTATTCCCCGGGCGGCAGCCGATGGGGTGGATCGGCACGGCCGTGCTCGGGATGGCCGGGTCGCTGGTGGGTGGGTTCCTGAGCTCGCTCCTGTGGCGGGGAGACTTCCGGGTGATTCACCCGGGTGGGCTCATCTCCTCCGTGCTCGGCGCGATGCTGCTGCTCTGGATCGTCTCGAAGCGGTGAGGTCACGGCTCAGCGCGAGGCGACGACCTTCAGCTCGCCGAGCAGCGGCATGATCTCCGCGCTGCTCTCCTCGCCCAGCGTGAGGTGCGTCGCGTCCGCCACCGGCTGACCGAACGTCGGATCGAGCTGGGTCCACGTTCCGACCCACGCCTCGACCCACTCGTGCCAGTAGAGGGCAGGCACGCCGTCCTCGTTCTGCACGTAGACCACTCCGTCCACCCGCCGCGCGGGGATGCCCAGCGCCCGGAGCAGCGAGATGCTCAGCAGCGAGTGCTCGGTGCAGTCGCCCCGGAGCGTCCGCAGCACGTCCGTCGCCCGGTCGGCGCTCGCCCCGTAGTCCTTCTTCATCGTTCGGCCCACCCAGGCGACCACCTTCTTCGCGGCGGCGTAGGAATCCGTCTCTCCGCCGGCGATCTCCTTAGCCTTCGCGACGATGGCCGGGTTGTCGGACTCCACCAGGATCGAGCTCTTCAGATATTCGGCGGTCTCCGGCGGAGACTTCGCTCCGCGCTTCACCAGCTTCGCCGGGTCGGGCGCCGCCGCGTGGATCGTCACCTGGGACTTGCCGCCCCCGAGGTCCTTGTAGGCCTGGCGGTCCGTCGGGCGGTGGAACTTGTCCGGGAAGCCCGTGACCACCAGCGTCCACTCGCCCGGGACCTTCTGCGCCGTGGGCGGAGGCGGGGCGGGGAGCACGAGGCGGGTCAGGCCGAAGATCTCCACCCGGTCCAGCCGCTCGGCCACCGATTTCGGCTCGGCCCGGCCGACCATTGCCGAGCCGTAGGACATCTCCACGACCGCTCCGTCCGCCGCGACCACCGCCTGCATCGGCACCTTCTCCTTCTCGGAGACGATGGTCGCCTTGCGCAGCAGCACCGAGACGCCGTTCACCACCCGCCGCTCCTCGGCCAGCGGGGTGGTCGTCATCTTGTACTGGCCGAGGTCGGTCCCATCGAGCGAGACGCCCGAGACCTCCTTGCCCCGCAGCAGCGCCACCCGGAGCTGGTCGGCGTCCTCCACCGTTTCTTGAATCCCGGGCAGGGTGAAGGTGTCGTCGGTCTGCCCGGGCCGGTGCCGCTTCACCACGAACCCGGAGGGCGTCGCCTTCCCGGTGAGGACCTGGTTCCCGCCATCCCCCTCGTCCTTGATGAGGAAGGAGAGCAGCTTGCCGCCCGGCCGCGACTCGTAGATCCGCTCCTCGTGGTGGCGGCGCTCGGCGGTGTTGTTGCCCACCACCGCCTTGAAGACGAAGTCCGCCACCGCCCGGACCTCGTTCTTCCCCGGGACCGGGGCGAGATCGGTGAAGAACCAGCCCACCTTCTTGTCCACGAGGTAGAGGCCGAAGTACTCGCCGCCGGCCGGGCGAGGAGCGCGGAGCACGTCCGAGAGCGCCGGCTTGACCGTGCCGCGCTCGGACGAGGGCTGGTCGGCGAACGTGGGGAGCGCGCCCGCCAGGACGAGGGCGGTGAGGAGCGGAGAAACCCGGAGCGGCCGCACTAGAGCTTTTTCTTCAAGAGAATCAGGTCGTCCCCGACCTTGTAGAAGTCCCGGAACCGGGCCTCTTCCAGATAGCGCATCGACTGATAGAAACCGCGGGCCGGCCCATAGTCTTCCGTGGCCGAGGTCTCGACCCGCACCAGCCGCGCCTTCCGCCGCCGGAGGTCGCCTTCCATCGCGGCCACCAGGCCGGCGCCGATGCCCTTTCCGCGGAGCGAGGGCTCGCTGCAGATCCAGTACAGGTCGAACGTTCCGTCCGTCATCGGGGTGGGGCCGTAGCAGACGTAGCCGGCGAGCTGACCCCCGAGCAGGGCGACCAGGAGGGAATAGTCCGGGTTACTCGGCTGCAACGCCAGGTCGATGACCTCGAGCGCGCAGCGCACCTCGTCGGGTGAGAAGTTCTCGATGCGATCGAGCAGCTTCGCGAGGCCTTCCCTGTCTTCTGGGACGGCGGGACGGATGTCCATGGGTCCTTTCGAGCGCGACGTCCACCAGACGCAGCGCCAGCGCCGAGTACTCGAGCCCGGCCGCTGCTGCGCTCCTGGCGAACCCTGCGTCGGGATGCAAGTCACAGTTCGGATTGATGTCAATGACCCAGGGCTGACCGTCGTCGGAGAGGCGCAGGTCGACCCGGCCGTAATCCCGGCATCCGAGCGCCTCGAACGCGGCGAGCGCGGTCTCGACGACGCGCCGCTCCAGCTCCACCGGGAGGGTGCAGGGAACCGAGGGGCTGTCGATGCACTCGGGTGACGAGGGCTCCCACTTCGCCCGATAGCTCACGATGTGGGGCCGTCCGGCGAAGGCCTCGCCGAAGCGAATCTCCGACAGCGGCAGCGCCGTCCGGGGTGAGTTCCCGAGGAGCGAGACGTACACCTCCCGTCCGGGGATGAAGCGCTCCACCAGTGCCGGCTGCTTGAAGGTCCGCAGAACCCGGCGGACCGAGTCCTTCAGGCTTCGTTCGTCCTTCACCACCGAGTCGAAGTCCACACCGACCGAGGCGTCCTCGCGGGAGGGCTTCACGATCAGCGGAAAGGGAAGGTCGATGTCCTCGAGCTGCGCCAGCCGCTCGACGACGCGGAAGGGCGGCGTGAGCACCCCGCGGGCGACCAGCAGCTCCTTGGCCTTGTCCTTGTGGAGGGCGAGTCCGAGCGCCAGGGCCCCGGACCCGGAGTAGGGGAGCCGGAGCAGGTCGAGGAGGGCCGGGACGGCCATCTCACCCCGGGCATCACCCCCGATGGACTCGCAGAGGTTGAGGACCAGGTCGGTGTTCCGGGCGCTCAGCGGGGCGACGATCTCCGCGGGGCCCGGCCCCACCGGGACGACCGTGACCTCGTAGCCGCCCTTTCCGAGAGCGCGGGCGAGCTCTGCAGCCACCCGCTCCACGTCCGCCCTCGCCTCGCGTCCTGGGTCTTCCTCCAGAGCATCGGCGTCCGCGTTGTGCAGGAGCGTGATGTGCATGCAGTCGACTCGTGGATGTAGCACGATCTGCCGACACGATGCGCATTCGTGATCCGATTCACGGCACCCTTCCTGTGTCCGCCGACGAAGCGGTCGTGGTGGACAGTGTCTGGTACCAGCGCCTCCGCCACGTCCGGCAGCTCGGCTTCGGCGAGCTGGCCTTCCCCGGGGCGACCCATACCCGCCATGCGCACTCGCTCGGGGCGATGCACGTGGTGGGGCGGCTCTTCGACGCGCTCTCCGCCCGGAGCGACCTGCCCGAGGGAGTCCGCCACCGGTTCCGGACCGCGGTGCGCCTGGCGGTCCTCTGCCACGACCTGGGGCACATGCCCCTCAGTCACGCCAGCGAGCGCATCGCGCCGCCGCGGGCCACGCTCAAGCTTCCCGCCTGGACGGGAAAAAATGGGGGGCAGGCACGACACGAGGACTTCACGGTCAAGCTCCTGCTGGACACCGACCTGGCCGAGCTCCTCCGGACCCGGCTGGGGGACCAGGGCATCACCGGAGAGGCGCTGGCGGCGCTGGTGACGGGGAAGACGCCGCCCGGCGGGCTGGACTTCCGGTACGGGGACGCGGACTGGGCGCCGCTGCTCCGGGCGCTGGTCTCCGGCGAGCTCGACGCCGACCGGATGGACTACCTGCTCCGGGACTCGTTCTATACGGGAGTCAACTACGGCCGGTTCGACCTGGACTGGCTGGTGCAGAACCTCCACCCCGCGGAGCGGGACGGACAGGTGGAGCTGGCGCTCTCCCGGAGCGCGGTCCTCGCCTTCGAGGATTTTCTGTTGAGCCGGCACCACATGTTCCTGTCCGTCTACCTCCACCACACGGCGGTCAGCTTCGACTGGATGCTGGGCGCCTACTACCGGGAGGCACCGGGCGAGTTCGAGATTCCGGCCGACCCGGCCCAGTTCCTGAGGACCGACGACGTCGCCCTGCTCTGGGCGCTCCGCGCCTCGTCGAATCGCTGGGCGCAGCGCATCGTCCGGAGGCAGGGCTTCAAGCTCCTGGCCCAGTTCACCGAGCGGGACGAGGGCTACGACCTGGTAGCACTGTCGCGGGCGCTGACCGAGGCGGGGGTGGAGCACTTCACGGTGGAGAGCCGGGAGACCCTGTCCCGCTATTTCGACGAGGGTGAAGGCCCCAGCCTCTACGTTCTGGACGAGTCGTCGGGCCGGCTGACGCCGGTGGCTCGGTACACCCCGCTCTACCAGCGCTACGCGTCACCGGTCCGTCTGTCCCGGGCGTACGTCCGTCCAGACACCCTGGATCGGGCCCGCCAGGCGCTGGCAGGTGTCACCGCAGCGAAACTCCGCGATGGGATAGGTTCTCCACGCAAGCGATGAGCGAGGCGATCCCCGGGATGCAGGAGGCGCCGCCGCCGGCGGAGCCCAAAGACGCGGCGGTGGTGGTCCTGGTGCGCATGGGGCCGCGAGGCCTGGAGACCTTCTGGCTCCGGCGTGAGCGAACTGTCTCCTTCGCCGCCGGCTTCTACGCCTTCCCGGGCGGACGGGTGGATGCAGGTGACACCGAGGTGCCGATCGAGGGCGCGGGTCCGCCCGACTCGAGGCTGGTGGCCGCGGCGGCGCGCGAGCTGTTCGAGGAGACCGGAGTGCTCGCCGCGCGCGGACGGACGCCGGATGCGTCCACGCTCGCGACGGCGCGGGCGACGCTGCTGGAGGGGAAGGAGACCTTTGCCTCGGTCCTGAACCGGCTCGGGCTCCAGGTGGATGCCCTGGACTTCGAGCCCGCGGGCCGCTGGGTGACGCCGCCCTTCATGCCCACCCGGTTCGACGCCCGGTTCTTCCTGGTCGAGGTGCCGCCGGGGACACGGGCCGAGGTGTGGCCGGGCGAGGCCGCCGAGGGCAGCTGGGTCCGGCCGACGGACGCGCTCACCCTCTGGCAGGAGGGCCGGGCGCTGCTCCACCCGCCCAACCGCCATGCGTTGAACGTCCTGAGCCGCGTCCGCCGGACGGTGGACGCCGTCGCCTGGCTGGCCTCGCCGACCGCCGCGGACACCCGCATCGAGTTCCAGCGGGGAATCCGCCTGGTGGCGCTGCGGACGCCGACGCTCCTTCCGGCGACGCACACCAACGCCTGGATTCTCGGGACGGGCGAGCTGCTCATCGTGGACCCGGGGGCTCCGGACCC
Organism: Myxococcaceae bacterium; assembly: GCA_036489275.1. GTDB lineage: Bacteria > Myxococcota > Myxococcia > Myxococcales > Myxococcaceae > RPRB01. Next base: position 18,401 of record DASXGF010000013.1, read on the forward strand.
CTCGGAGCTCGAGCGGCTGACGGCGCACGTACGGGCGCTCGCCGCCGAAGAGTGCCGTCCGCTGGCGGTGGTGCTGACCCATCACCACCTGGATCACGTGGGAGGGGCGCGGGCGGTGAGCGAGGCGCTGGGGATCCCGGTGTGGTGCCACGCCCGCACCGCGGACCGGCTTCCGTTCCGGGCCGACCGGCTGCTGGAGGAGGGCGACGAGCTGGTGCTCGCCGGCGCGCCGGGGATGCGGTGGCGGGTGCTGCACACGCCCGGACACGCCCGGGGGCACATCTCGCTCGTCGACACCGCGACCCGCGCGGCGGTGGTGGGCGACATGGTGGCGGGGCAGGGCACCATCCTCATCGACCCGCCCGAGGGCGACATGGCCGAATATCTTCGGCAGCTCGCCCGGCTCCGCGACCTCCCCGTGAGGGCGGTGTACCCGGCGCACGGGCCACCGCTGCCGGACGGCCCCAGCGCGCTGACCACGGTGATGGACCACCGGGCGATGCGCGAGCGGCGGGTGCAGACCGCCCTGAGCACCGTCGGCAGGACGCTCGAGGACATCGCCGCCGACGCCTACGCCGACACGCCGGGCGCGCTGCCGTATCTGGGAGAGCGGAGCACGCTGGCGATCCTGGAGAAGCTTCGTGGGGAGGGCCTGGTCCGGGAGACCGCGGACGGCTGGGCCCTGGTGTGACGGCCTACTCCTGCCGCAGCGCCACCATCGGATCGACCCGGGAGGCACGTCGCGCCGGCATGGCGCACGCCGCCAGCGCCACCCCGACCAGCCCCACGCCGACCGCGATGAAGGTCGGCGGATCGGTCGGCCGCACCTGGTAGAGGAGCCCCTCCATCAGCCGGGTGAGCCCGAGCGCGCAGGCGCTCCCGAGCACGATGCCGATCACCGTGAGCCGCCCACCGCCGGCGAGGATCATCCGGAGGATGTCGCTCTGCTGAGCGCCCAGGGCCATGCGGAGTCCCAGCTCGCCGGTCCGTTGCCCCACGAGGTACGAGACCACGCCGTAGATGCCGATCGCGGCCAGGAGCAACGCCAGCCC
>DASXGF010000024.1:0-20708 GCA_036489275.1 Myxococcaceae bacterium
GCGACCACGATGATCTTCTCGATCATCATGGTGCTGACGGGCGGCCTGACCCAGGGCGTGGGCAATCTGTCGCTGCTCCACGCGCCGTTCCTGCTCGGTCTCGTGACCGGTGGCGCGGTCATCTACTGGTTCAGCGGCGCCTCGATGCAGGCCGTGTCCACCGGTGCTTACCGCGCGGTGGAGTTCATCAAGCGAAACATCAAGCTCGAGGGCGTGGAGAAGGCCTCGGTCGCCGACAGCAAGAAGGTCGTCGAGATCTGCACCCAGTACGCCCAGAAGGGGATGATCAACATCTTCCTCGCGGTGTTCTTCAGCACCCTCGCCTTCGCCTGCGTCGAGCCGTTCTTCTTCATCGGCTACCTCATCAGCATCGCGATCTTCGGTCTGTACCAGGCCATCTTCATGGCGAACGCCGGTGGCGCCTGGGACAACGCCAAGAAGCTGGTGGAGACCGAGCTCAAGGCGAAGGGGACGGACCTGCACGCGGCCACCGTCGTCGGTGACACCGTCGGCGACCCGTTCAAGGACACCTCGAGCGTGGCGATGAACCCGATCATCAAGTTCACCACCCTGTTCGGGCTCCTCGCGGTCGAGCTGGCGATCACCATGCCCCGCTCGACCAGCGGCGTCCTGGCGGTGGTCTTCTTCCTCTGCTCGCTGGTCTTCGTGTGGCGGTCCTTCTACGGGATGCGCATCGAGACCAGCCCGGCGGAGCAGAAGGCCCCGGTTCCAGCGAAGGCCGCGTAGAGCCGCGACGACCGATCGATGTATCCCGGCGCCCGCCCGGAGCCACCGCGCTCCGAGGCGGGCGTCGTCGTTTCACGCGCTCGGGCCGTGAGCGGTGTCTGGCGACTCGACCCCGGCCCGACACGAGGCGTTCCCGGGGTCCCCCGACCACCGAGGCCGTCACGAGGTGTCCGTCACGAGGTGTCTGGCACCTCGGCTCGGGCGCCTCGCCTGGCCGCGCGGGCGGACGAGGATGGTAAGCCCGTGGCATGGACCACCGCCCTCGACGCCGTCGCGTCGTCGCCCTGGCGCTGCTGCTCGGCCTCACCACTGCCTGCGCACATGGAACCGGGCCCTCGGGCAGCCGGACCGTGGAGCAGATCGACGTCGTGCCGGAGTTCCTCTCGGCCTGGCAGGAGGTCCGGAACGCGCCCCGCCCCGATCAGGTGAGCCGGATGCGGCAAGCGCTCCTCGCAACCCACCCGGAGCTCTTTGGCCCGGAGGTCTTCGGGCCCGGCGCCTCGCTCGACCGCGACCTCGAGCGGCTCCTGGTGGAGATGCCTCGCCTCGAGCCGAAGCTCCGCGCGCTCGACGACCGGATGCCCGGTGAGGTCGAGCGCAGCACGCGGCGATTTCTGGACCAGTTCCCCGAGCTCTCGTGGTCCGGCCCCACGGCCCTGAGCCTCTCCTTCAGCCGGTTCGAGACCGTGTGGCGAACCGTCGGCGGGCGGCGGACCCTGATCCTCGGCTTGGATGCGATCGCCTTCTACCGGGGCCCGTACGCGCCGGTCGAGCCCGTGGTGCATCACGCTCTCGCGACGGCGCTGCTCCCGGTCTGGTCGGCATCGGGCCCGGCGCCGGTCTGGTGGACGCTCTGGGAGGAGGCTTTTCCGCTCGTCGCGGTCCGCACCCTGGACCCCGACGCGACCGATGCCGACCTCCGGCTGACGGAGGAGGGGAAGGACCCGGCCTACCTCGCTGCGCTCGCCCGCCGGGTGCGTGCCGTGCTCGATTCGACGAAGGAGACGGACCGACGGGTGCTCACGGGGTCTGGAACCGTTCCCCTGGGTGCGGCGCGCTGGCTCGCGCTGCGCGTCGGGCAGCAAGTCCTGGCTGGCCGGACCTTGCACGACGCCGCGCGCCTCCAGGGACCGCAGCTCCGGAGCGCCGTGGACGCAGCGCTGGTCTCGATCGAGCGGCCCGGGAGCTGAGGCCCCTTCGGCGCGACGGCCACCCGACCCTCCGCCCGCCCTCGTCCCGGCTTGGCGCGCTCCGGACTGGCGTGTTAACGCCGGTGCCCCCCAGAGGAGAGGTCCGAGAACGCCGTGGGCAACGCCGGGATGTCACTCTTGCGCTTCACCTTCCTCGGCACGTCGGCCGCCCAGCCAACGATCCATCGGAACCTGTCCGGGCTCGCGGTGAAGGCGGACTCGGACTTGCTGCTGTTCGACTGCGGCGAGGGAAGCCAGCGGCAGATGATCCGCTACGGGACAGGCTTCGCGGTCGACGCGGTCTTCTTCACCCACTTCCACGCCGACCACTACCTCGGGATCATCGGCTTTCTGCGCACGCTGGGGATGATGGGGCGCGAGGAGAAGCTGGTGCTCCACGGGCCACCTCCCGCGAAGCGGCTCCTCAACCAGGCGGTGCACCTCGGGGTGGACCAGCTCGGCTTCCCGCTCGACATCCTCGAGCTCAAGGACGGAGACCGGATTCAGCGCCACGGCTACTCGGTGCGGGCGGTCGGCGTGCAGCACCGGATCAACGCCCTCGGCTACGTCCTGGAGGAAGACGTGCGCGCAGGCCGCTTCAACCTCGAGCGGGCCCGGGCGCTGGGCGTCCGCGAAGGTCCCGACTTCGGAAAGCTGCAGCGGGGCGAGGCGGTCGTGGCGCTCGACGGGAAGACGGTGCAGCCCTCCGACGTGATGGGCTCGGCCCGGCCGGGCCGGAAGCTGGTGCTGTCGGGCGACACCCGGCCTTGCGAGGCGATGGCCGAGGCCGCGCACGAGGCGGACATCCTCATCCACGAGGCGACCTTCTCCGACGACGACCAGGCCCGGGCGCTGGAGACGCGGCACTCGACCGCGCGCGAGGCCGGGCGCATCGCCCATCAGGCGGGAGCGCGCCGGCTCATCCTCACCCACCTGAGCTCGCGCTACGACACCGACTTCGGACGGCTCCTGGCCCAGGCCCGCGAGGAGTACCAGGGACCTGTCGAGGTCGCGCACGACGGCCTCACCGTGGACATCCCCGTCCGCGAGTGAGGGTCGGTGCGGAGTGTCGCAAGGTCGCTCGGCCCGGACGTCCCGAAAGGCCAGCCTCCCCATCACGGTGCCAGACACCTCGTTACGCCCGTGGACACCTCGTTACGCCCGTGCCGGCTGGCACAATCCCGACGCGGTGCAGAACCCCTCGTGCACTCCGTCACCGCCGAGGCAACGACATGCGGGTGTTTCGTGCCCGTCCCCTTCGCATTCCTGCCAACAGGTCCATCCGGATGGATGCGTGCGGCGGCCGACCGTGGCCTGTTCCGAGATGGCGACGTCGCCCCTGCCCCGACCAAGCCAATGGCCGCTCGGGAGGGCCTGCGCGCTGCACAGTGGACGGGCCTCGCTGCACGACACACGGCGCACGACACCTGATCCACAGTTCGGTGCATCCGCCGTTTGTGCGTCACACTGCAGGCAACAGCCACGACGTCCGAGGAGGCGCCGGCGCTACTGGCTGCGCCTCTAAGCCCGCAGGCGGACAGCAAGGCAATGGTGGCAAGCGCCGTGCACTGCCCCCCTGACGTTCCACCCGGGACTTCGCCCGGGGAAACCTGAGGAGGACGTCATGCGCCGTCTTGTGCTTGGAAGTGTGGTGCTGTTCATCGCCGCCTGTGGAGGCGGTGTTCGTCCCGAGTCCAGTGCCCGTCCGGAGAACCCGGGCGCCCGGAATTCCATCCCGACCGATTCCGCGACCGCGGTCTTCATCCAGGCGCTCGTCACCCAGTTCGGCGAGGACGCCGTGGATAGCTGCCTCGCCGCCTGGCAGGACCAGGGGGCTGATGCGTCCGACGCCAAGCTCCCGACCGACAAGCCGGCCGAGGGCTTCCGCGAGTTCGTCGTCGAGTGCCTCGGCGCCCCCGCGGGCAGCGGCGGTGACGCCCGTTCCGCGGGCGCGGACCTCCGGCGAGAGCTGGGTGGTGGCGACCTCCGGGCCTCCATGCCCTCGATGCGGTCGCAGGCGGACCGCTGAACGACCGCCCCCCGCGAAGCCCAATCACCAGTAGCATCGGGGGCCGCTTCCATGGCGGCCCTTCGCGTTTCATGGCCCTGGGCGCTCGCCCTGGCGACGATAGCGACCCTCCTCGCGCTGCTCGCCGGCCGCCTCCCGGGAGTCCAGAACGCAGAGAACGCCACCTACGACCTGCGCCTCACCTCCTTCTCGCCTCCGCCCGGCCGCGAGAAGGACATCGTCATCCTCGCCGTCGACGACGCCACCGTGCAGGGCCTGCGCTCCAACGAGAGCTACGCGCGCGCCTGGGGCAACTGGCCCTACGCCCGCTCCCTGTGGGCCCGGGTCCTCGCCCATCTCGAGACGATGGGCGCGCGCGCGGTGGTGCTCGACTTCACCATGGACGAGCAGAGCACCGACCCCGGACAGGACGCCCTCCTCCGCGAGGCCATCTCCCAGCTCCACCTCCCGGTCGCCGTCGGCTACGCGGTCAACGTCCCCTCGCAGAACGGCGAGCCGCTCCCGGCCGTCACGTCGCAGAACTGGACGGTGGCCCACCGCGCGCCCCGGGGCCGGGTGAAGTCCGAGGACCCGTTCGCGCCGTCCGAGGGCACCGAGGCACCGTCCACTCCCGAGCTGGTGGCCACCGTGCTGGCCTTCCCGGTGCGCTCCCACCGTCCCCTCCCGGACCTCGGGGTGGACCCGCCCGGGGCTCCTCGGACCATGCGCCACCCCGTGCCGCCCATCGGGCCGCTGCTCGACGTCGTGCCCGCGCTCGGCCTCGTCTACCCGGAGCCGGACCCCGACGGGAAGCTGCGCCGCACCCGTTTCGCCTACACCGACGGGGTCAACGACTACGTGACCCTCTCGGTCGCGGTGGCCGCCGATCTCCTCGGCGCCGACGCGCTGGTGCTCACGCCCGGAACGCTGAAGCTCGGGCCGCGAACCCTCGCCATCGACGGGGACGGCAGCGCCGCCCTCGACTACGGCGGCCCGATCGGCCAGCGTTTCGACGCCCGCAGCCTGCTCGCAGTGCTGGACGACTCGGTCCGGCGCGAGCACGGCGAGGCTCCCCGGCTCGGCCCCGACTTCTTCCGCGGCAAGGTCGTGCTCATCGCCGGCTTCGCGGTGGGCACCTTCGACATGAAGGCCACTCCCTTCGACAGCGCCACCGTGGGCGTCGTCAAGCCCGCGACCGAGCTGGCCGCCCTGCTCGGTGGCCGCTTCATCACCCGCGCACCGTTCGCCGTCACCGGGGCGCTGGCATTCCTCGCCGCGCTGGCATCGGCGTTGCTCCTCCTCGCCACCCGGAACGTCTGGGTGGAGGGCCTCTGGCCGCTGGCCGCCCCGGTGCTCCTCTTCCTCGGAACCGGCTGGCTCCTCGCCCGGGGCAAGGAGCACGTGGAGCTGGTCGTTCCGGTCCTCGCCGTCTCGCTCGCCAACCTCGCCGCGGTGGCGGTGAATCACCTCTCCGCCGACCGGGAGCGCGCCCGGGTGAAGGCGATGTTCGGCCGGTACCTCTCGCCACAGGTGGTCGAGCAGCTGGTTTCCCAGCCCGAGCTCCCGCGCCTGGCCGGAGAGCAGATCGAGGTCACTGCCTTCTTCTCCGACATCAAGGGCTTCAGCACGTTCAGCGAGCGCTTTGCGCAGGACCCGCAGGGCCTCGTCCGCGTGCTCAACACGTATCTCACGCGGGTGAGCGGCGTGCTGCTCCAGCACGGCGCCTGCCTCGACAAGTACATCGGCGACGCGGTGGTGTGCATCTTCGGAGCGCCCCTCCGGATGGACGACCACGCCCGCCGCGCCTGTGCCGCGGCCCTCGACGTCCAGGCCGAGGTCGAGCGGATCCGCACCGAGTTCGTCGCCCAAGGCCTGCCCGACGTCTACACGCGCGTCGGCCTCAACACCGCGGTGATGTTCGTCGGGAACTTCGGAAGCGAGCAGCTCTTCAACTACACCGCGATGGGCGACGGGATGAACCTCGCCTCCCGGCTGGAGGGCGCGAACAAGCCCTACGGCTCCCGCATCCTCATTGGACCGCGGACTCAGGCTCTGGTGTCGGATGCGTTCGAGACCCGCGAGCTGGACCGGGTCCGGGTGGCGGGAAAGCACGAGGCCGTGGCCATCCACGAGCTGCTTTCCCGCAAGGGCGAGCTCTCCCCTCGAAAGCAGGAGGTCTGCGCCCTCTACGCCGCGGGCCTCGCGCTCTGGCGAGCCGCCCGCTTCGCCGAGGCGCGCGCGGTGTTCGCCCGCGCGGTCGAGACCGACCCGGAAGACGCGCCTTCCCGGGCCTTGCTGGCGCGCTGCGACAGGCACGTGACGTCGCCGCCGCCCGCTTTCGATGGAGTCGTCGACCTGGACAAGTAGACTCGTTCACCTTCCCGGAGGGTGTTCGGATGCGACAGTCAGCAGTGGTGCTCGCGCTCGTCCTCGGCGCGGGCGTGGCGTGGGCGCTCGCCCCGGGAGACCGGGTCTACGTCCGCGGGAGAGACGTGGCCGTCCTCCAGAGCACTGCCTCGAATGCGGCCACCGTGGCCAAGCTGCAGCCTGGTGACGCGGTGGTCTGGCGGGGCGCGGACAAGAAGAAGCCCACCTGGCACCACGTGGAGACGGGCGGGAAGACCGGGTTCATCTACTTCGCCAATCTCTCCACGACGCCACCTGCCTCGGAGCTGCTCGTCTCTCCCACCGGCGCGAAGAAGGTGGACGCCCAGGCGCTGGCCAGCTCCGGAGCGGCCGGCAAGGCGCTCACCGAGGGGGCCATCCTCTACGGCAACCAGCCCGAGAAGAACAAGGGCGAGCTGCACCCGACGATGAAGGAGGCGGTCCGTCAGACGCAGACGCTGGAGGCAATCGCCGCGCAGCGCACGGACGCCGAGATCTCTGCGCAGGCCGCGCGGGTCACGGGAGGGCAGCAATGAAGCGCGCGCTCCTGTCCCTCGGGATGCTCGCGCTGGTGGCGTGTGCCGCGGCCTCCGGGTTCATGAAGGGTGACACCAACTCGATCATCAGCGGGGTCACCGAGTCGACCGGCACCATGGTGAACCTGACGCAGGACCTCTCCAAGTGCGAGCAGCTCGCCGCGGCCGAGATCACCTTCGACGAGGAGCGGACCATCGGCGGCACGGTCGCCCTCAACTGGGTGCAGCAGGGCGGCGGGCTGCTCGTCGACGTCTCGACGGCCGATGCGGCGGCGCTCGCCAGTCCGAAGACCCTGGCGGTGCAGGACACGCCACACAACCGCCTCCATACCTACGTGAACGTGGTGGGGAAGAACCTCGCTGCACGCTCGACCCGCCCGACGCTGCAGTGGACCTTCGGGGTGCTCGACACCGAGGTCGTGAACGCGGTCTCCGCGCCCGGCGGATACGTCTTCGTGACCCGGGGCTTGCTCAAGAGGGTGAACAACGAGGCCGCGCTCGCGGGCATCCTCTCGCACGAGATCGCCCACGTGACCCGGAAGGACGCTTTCGCCATCTACCAGAAGACCAAGGTCGATCAGTGCAAGAGCCTCGCCTACGCCAAGGCCGGTCAGAAGGAAGGAACGTCCGTGCTCCGCAGCTACACGCCGGGCTTCATCAACCAGGCCTACTCGGCGCTGCAGTCCTTCAGCGGCGGGGCGCTCGACCTCAACTCCGCGGCGAACAACGCCCTGCTCACGCTGTTCAGCGACGAGTTCGTCCACCGCTACCTCGAGGGCGGCTACGCGCGGGACCAGGAGCTCGGGGCCGACGCGACCGGCCTGGAGATCACCGTGGCCTCCGGCTACAGCCCCCGCGGGTTCGTGGACTTCATCGGCGCGCTGCCCTCGGGCCAGAACTTCTTCGCCCACCACCCTCCGCCGAGTGACCGGGTTGCGGCGATGAAGCTGCTGCTCGGCAAGACCCGGATGGCGAGCGTGACCTCGACCGGACCGGGCGCGCCGTTCTCGCCGTTCAACCAGGACCTGTCGCAGCTGCCGCTGGTCCCACTGCACGACGAGCTCGCCGCGGCGCGCTGAGCCTGACGTCTACCGCCGCGCGGCCTCGGTCAGCGCCCGGTGCACCGACTCGAGGGCCTTCCGCGCGTCGAGCAGCTCCGCGCGCTCGGCGGTGAGATCCGCCACCTGACGCGCGAGCGTGTCGCGCTCCGCGCTGAGCAGCTCGACGCTCTTCTTGAGCTGCACGGAATCGTCGCGGAACCGCTCCAGCTCCCCCGCCAGCCGCTCCTCCTCGGACAGGCTGTCGGCCAGCTCGGCGTCCTTGCGCGCCAGCTCGGCCGTGAGGCGCTCGCGCTGCTCACGCTCCGCGCCCGCCTCCACTCGCGCGTCCTGCACCACGATCAGGGCCTCGTCGCGCTCTCCCTCCACCGACTGGAGCTCGCGCTCCAGCTCGGCGAGGAGCCCGGCCCGCTCCTCCATCTGCACGGCGAGCCGCCGCGCTTCCTCCACCCGCCCCCGGGCCTCCTCGGTGGCACGCTCGGAGGAGCGACGGGCCACGTCCAGGTCGTGCTGGAGGGCGCCGTTGAGCTGCTTCATCTGGTTGAGCTCCACCTGGAGGTGGGCGATGCGCTCGACGGCGAGGACGCCCGCCGCCGCGACGCTGGTCGGCAACGGCTCGGGGCGAGGGTTCTCGCGAACCCCGCGCAGCCGCTCCCTGAGCCGCTCACGCCGGGCCGCGGTGTCGTCGACGACCACCGGCGCGGGTGGGGCGGCACGCGGAGCCTGCACCGCGACCGGTGGGGCAAGGGTCTCGGTTCGCACCGGGGCGGCAGACCGAGGCTGCGCCGCGGGGACGGGGGCGCGGCTCGCGGCCGCCGCAGGGGGCGGAGACGACGGGGGGCGCCCCGGCGCCGTGGCCGGGGCACGCGCGGTCGTCGGGCGCGCCGCGGACGGTGGTGGCTCGGGCCGCCGGGCAGACGAGGCAGGTCCGGAGACGATGGGCGCCGAGGTGGACGCCGCCGTCGCCCCGCGCGCACGGGCGCCGACCGCGACCGTGACCTGCTCCTCTTCCCTCACCGGCTCCGCCGCCTCGCGCAGCGTTGCCTCCACGCGGCTCCGGGTCGTGACCTCGTCGACCTCGGCCTCCTGCGCCGCGGCAGCGAGCACCTCGCGGGCGGTTGGCAGCTCGGCAGCGGCCCCGTTTGGTCGGCCCGCCACCTGCGCGGCCACCTCGTAGACCCACTCCTCATCGGACCCCTGGGACTCGTGGGCCTCCGGCTCGGGAGTCGGACCACCGAGCTTCAGCCGGGGCTTGGCCCGGGAAACGTTCTGGTCGAAAGCTTTCTTCATCGGCTCTCCCCTACCCCGCCCGCGCGTCGGTGCTGGCCCGTGCCCGGGACTGGTCCAGCCGGTGCAGCACCTCCCGCAGAAACGCGTCCACGTCGTGGGCGCCCTTCGAGTCCCGCTCGGAGATGAAGACCGGCACGCCCTCGCTCGACGCCTGGGCGAACTTGGTGCACTGCCGGACCAGCGTGGTCAGCAGATACTCCGGATAGTGCTCTCTCAGCGCCGCCAGAGCTTCCTTGGCGAGCTTGTAGGTCTGGTTGAAGGCGTTGACGACGATGAACACGTGGTCGAGCACGTGGTTCAGGTCCTCCTCGAGGCTCTGCACCGTCTCGAAGAGAAGCTTCAGCCCGTGGAACGAGAGGAAGTCCGGCAGCACCGGGACGAACAGGTCCTGCGCCGCCATCAGCGCGTTCAGGTTGAGCAGTCCGAACGACGGCGGGGCGTCGAAGACCATCACGTCGTACCGATCCTCGATCTCCTCCACCGCCTTGCGCAGCTTGAACTCCCGGCCAGCCATCGGCATCAGCGCCAGGTCCACCGTGCTCATCCCCAGGTTGCTCGGCACGAAGTCCAGGTTCGGCAGCGAGGTGTGCTGGATCGCCTCGGACAGCGGAGCCTTGCGCACCAGGACGTGGAGCAGGGTCTTCTCGAAGTCCTCACCCTCGTAGCCCAGGCACTTGGTGGCGTGGCCCTGGCTGTCCAGGTCCACCAGCAGAACGGCGTAGCCCAGCTCGGCGAGGCGGTAGGCGTAGGCGGTGGAGAGCGACGTCTTCCCGGTGCCGCCCTTGAAGTTGAGGAACAGCTGCTTCCGGTGCCCGAGCGGGCGCGGGTGGAGCCGCAGCGCCTTGCGCAGCGCCCAGAGGTCCTGCGCCGAGTAGCTGGTTTGCTCCAGCGCGGACCGGAGCGCCTTGAGCGGGATCCCGAGGAGCTCGGCCGTCGTCTTGGGTGTGTAGATGGGGAGATCCATCTCGTCAGTCCTCTTGCTCGTCAGGCGACGAACAGCTTCGCCCCGCGCCGGATCACCTGCCCGCGCGCCGTGAGAAGTGCTGCGGCCTCGATGACCCGCTCGTCCGTCACGCCCAGCTGCACCGCCAGGTCCGCCACCGTGCGCCCCCGCATCGAGGTGCGGAGCTCGGAGCTGATCTGCACGCACAGCGCCTCGTCGGCGTGCAGCTCGCCGGGCTCGCGGGGCGTCGGCGGGAGCGACACCTCGATGTGGGCCGGCGCGGAGTCCTCGACCGTCTCGGCGGCCTCTTCCACGGCCTCGGGCTCCTCCGGAAGCGGCGCGGGTGCGGGGCGCTGGAGCGCCCGGGCACGCTGGGCGAGCGGCATCGGCGCGACGTTGGCCAGCCGGCGAACCTCCCGCCGCCGCTCCTCGTCGGAGAGCGTCGCCACGTGAGCCACGTCGATGCCGATGATTCCCGAGAGGCTGCGGGCCGCCGCGCGCCGCACCCCGAGGTCTGGATCCTCCAGCGCGCCGAGCAGCCGCGAGCGGGCCTGCTCGCCGCCCGCCGCTCCAGCCGCCAGGACCGCCAGCCGGCGAACCTCGGGATCTGGATCGCGTGAGACCTGGCGCTCGAGCTCCAGCATCCGCTCCGGTCCGAGCGACACCGCGAGGAGCGCCGTGCGCCGCCGGACCGAGGCGTCGGGGTCGTGCGCCGCGCGGGACAGGTGGGCCGGCGCGGCATCCGGGTCCAGGTGCGTGATGGCCCGGAGCGCGGCGATGCGCACCGCCGACTCGGGGGCTCCCAGGAGTGGCTCGACCACCGCGGCGCCCTCGCGGGTCCCGAGCGCGCGGAAGGCCTCGAGGAGCCCGACCAGCACCGTCTCGTCCCGCTCTGCATGGAGCGCGACCGCGAGCGCCGGGGCCGCGGCCCGGTCACCGAGCGTGCGGAGACGTTCGGCCGCGCGGCAGCGCGCGGTGGGGTCCGGGCTGGAGAGCTCGCGGATGGAGAATCCGAACAGGCTCTCCTCACCGAGGCGGGGGCTGGGCGGGACGGCGAGGCGGCCGGCCTCGAAGAGCCGCTCGGCCTCGCGGGTGATGGCGAGGATGCTCGCGGCGGTCGACGGCGGCGGTGGAGCCGGCGGCGCGACGGATGGCCCCCGGGCCCCGTCGGAGGGGCCGGGCCGGAGCGGGGACGGGGGAGGGGGCGGTTCGGGGGCGGGGCTGCGGAGCGGCGAGGACGGAGCCGCGGGGGGCAGCGAGGCCCGCAGCGGCGGCCGGACCCCTCCGGACAGGCCGGTCGGCGGGGTCGGGGTGGGGGTCGCCATGCCGGCCCGGGGAACGTCGGCATGCACCGCGACCGTCTCCAGCGCCGGCGCCTCGGCCCGCACCGCCAGGGCCTCGGCCCGGAGGCTGGAGATGAACCCTGCGAGATCGAAATCGACCTCGGTCCCCTGGATCCGGGCCGCGTCCAGCACCTTCCCCATCATCCCGGCGCGCTCGGTACGCATCGCGTCGAGTACCCGCCCGGACTCCTCGCGGTCACGGTGGGCCCGGCCGAGCTCCACTTCCAGCTCGGCCACGCGCCGGCGCAGCTCGACCTCGCGCTGCGAGGCGGAGGCCAGGTCCGCGCGCAAGGCATTGCCCTCCGACCGGAGGGTCGCCGCATCTGCCTGTAGCGTCTCCTGACGTGCCTCGAAATAGACGATCTTCTCGAGCGCACTCCTCAGGAGTGCCTCTGCCCGTCCATCGCTCACCGGCCGAGCAGTGTACAGGCCTGATCCGTCGTCTCCAGTTCTGTGACGCCTGCGACAGGGAGCTACCGAGCAGGCGGGGCCGGCTCGGGCGAAGATTCCGTCATTCCGGGCCCCTGGGCGACGTTCTTGCCCGCGGCAGGCGGAGGTGGCGGGGCCGGCGGCGCAAAGGCCTCGGCCAGGCTGACGGTACTCTCCCCCACCTTGGGGCTCAGGCGGTCGACGAGGTCGGTGAGGGAGTTCGCGAGATCCGTCTGGCTCCCGGCGGCGCGGCGCAGCTGCCGCTCGAGCTTGCCCATGTGCTCATAGTGCTCGCGGTCACGCGCGGCCTGACCCTGGGCGTTGCGAAGCTCGAGCGCGAGGCCGGCATTGGACCGCAGCCCCTCCAGCACCCGCTCGATCAGCGCCTGGGCATCCGAGTCGAGGGCGCCCTTCGGGTAAGCCTTGAGCCCGAACCTGCCGCCCACCCAGACACGGCCCAGCTCGCCGTAGCCCTCCGCCGGTCCTTCCGGGAGGTCCTCCACGACCAGCGCAGGTGTGCTGCGAAGCGGGAAGCCGGGGGGCATGACCTCGAAGATCAGCGCGCCGTCGCTCCGCGGGCGGCCCGCCGCCACCGCCCCGTCGAAGGGGAAGAACGGGTCGATGGCGCCGTCCAGGCCGGTGAAGAGGCGCGTCCGGGCCTTGCGGTCGAGGCTGGAGACCTCGGACCGATCGCGCCGCGGGCTCTTCTTGAGCGTGGTCATCATGTCGCGCACCTGGTCGATGGCGACCACCACGTTGAGCGGCGTGTTGCCGGCGTACCCCGCGTGGTACACGCCGACCAGCTCGAACTCTCCCGTGCGGCAGGACACCGCGAGCACCGGCGAGCCCGAGTTCCCGGGCGACAGCTGGGCGTCGACCACGAAGTCCACGTGGTCCCAGTCCTTCTCGTCGTCGTGGTCGAAGGTGGACACGACCTTGCCGACGTTCGTCGCCTTGAAGGCGCCGAGGGGGAAGCCCCGGACGTCGACGACGTTGCGCTCCTTGAGATCGGCCGACCGGCCCACCTTCCACGGGAGGATGGGGAGGAGCGCGTGCGCCTTCAGCACCGCCATGTCCATCGACTTGTCGGTGACCACGCGCTGGAGCGGGATGTCGTCCCGGTCGTAGGTGTCGCGCTCGGACTCGACGATCCGCAGCGAGTCGGACACCCGCTTGCAACCGGGCGGTACGTCGTCGATCTTGTGCTCGTCGTCGGTGACCGGCGGCCACTCGGCGACGTGCTGGTTCGTCAGGATGAACGTCTCGCCTTTCTGTTGCCGGTAGCCGAACCCGGTGCCGTGGGCGAGCGCCTTCCGGCGGACGCGCCGGACGTTCCCGTCACCGGCGTAGCTCAGGCACTCGTAGGTCGCGCTGGTCCGGATGGCGTAGACCCAGGACTGCGACTGGGGCTTCTGCTCCGCCTCGCGCGCGGTGGGGGAGAGCGCGGCGAAGTCGTCGGCGTACAAGCCCGAGCAGTACGCGCCCTTGGCCGAGGGGGCCCCGCCCAGACCGCCGCGGGCCTGCACGCGGGGCGCGACGATGGCGGTGACGGCGACGAAGGTCAGAGCCAGTCCCGCAACCGCACCGCGCTTCATCCAGATCCGCCTCCGGGTGCTGGCCTCGGTCTCCTGGTCCATGGGGGGTCCCGGGTCTCCAGTCTAAGGCCTGGCAGCACCCGAACGCGCGCCCGGGCCTGGGTGTTCCTGGGACAGCGCAACGTGACAGTGAGGTGCAGAGAAGACAGTCGGCTGCACGCCGCGTCATTGACCGGGCGACGATGCTTGACTCCCGGTGACGGCTGCCGGAGCGTCCTGCGGCGCAGTGCCCACCTCAGGGGAGACCCGCATGCACTTCCGCACCCTCGCCCTCGCCGCCGCGCTCGTGCTTCCTGCCTCCGCGCTCGCCGAACACACCTACCAGGTGACTGGCCCGGTCGTGTCCTCGAGCCCGGAGTCCATCACCGTCAAGAAGGGCAGCGAGAACTGGGAGATTGCCCGGGGCGACGACAAGACGGACGTCAAGACCGGGGACAAGGTCACGATCACGTACACGATGACCGCGAAGAAGGTCGAGGCGAAGCCGGCCTCGAGCGGGACGAAGAAGGCGAAGAAGTAGCGACCGCTGGGGCTCCTGGGCGAGGCGAGGACCGACGAACGCCGAGCCCTGCCGCGTACGCAGGGCCTGCGAGATCATCGTCGCTCCGGTGACTCGGGGCGGCGCAGACTGCGCAGGCCCGCATCGACGCGTGCAACGGGGCTCAGTTGCCGAAGCAGGGGGGCCACAGCCGAGCGCAGGCGTTTCCCATTCCCGTTCGAGAAACAGTTTGGAACGTCCGGTGGTGGCCCGGCACCGCGTGACCCTAGGAAACGTTCCATCTGGTTTCCCGAGCAGGGGTTGGCGCCCACTTGGGAACGGACCAGGTAGCGGCGTAGCGCAGTGCAGGCTGTCTCGCCCGAGCTTCCAACTGGGCAAGCGTTCCGAGACAACCCTGAGCGAGCTGACGGGAAACTCAATGGAACGCTCTCGAGGCCTCTGAGACCCCCTCCCCCGGGGAGCGCTCCAGAATGGTTCCGGAGGCTCGCTTGGGAAACCGGATGGACCGTTCTGTATGGCCACGGGGCTACGCCGTCGTGGCGCTCGTTCCAAAATGTCTCGGGAAACGACGAGCTGAAGCCCCCGCCGCTTCGCTCGGGGCAGCTCGACACGTGTGGCGCCCTGCCGGGGCCAGGGACGAGGGCCCCGTGAGCCCTTGCCGTTGCAACCCGCCCCACTCGGAAGGAGCGCAGGGGCGTCACGACCGCAGCGCTCACAACCGTCCCCTCCGCCTCCCCTCGGGGCAAGCGGATCCAGCGGGTCCGGACAAGATCGGCCACCCTGCAGTGTCTCAGGCGCGGACCAGCGGCTTGTACTTGATGCGCGTCGGCTGGAGCGCCTCGGCCCCGAGTCGCTTCTTCTTGTCCACCTCGTAGTCCTCGAAGTTCCCCTCGAAGAAGAACACCCGGCTGTCGCCCTCGAAGGCGAGCATGTGCGTCGCGATCCGGTCGAGGAACCACCGGTCGTGGCTGATGACCACCGCGCACCCGGCGAAGGCCAGCAGCGCCTCCTCGAGCGAGCGCAGCGTCTCCACGTCCAGGTCGTTGGTCGGCTCGTCGAGCAGCAGCACGTTCCCGCCGCTCTTGAGCATCTTGGCCAGGTGCACCCGGTTGCGCTCCCCGCCCGAAAGGTCCTTCACCCGCTTCTGCTGGTCCGCGCCCTTGAAGTTGAAGCCGGCAAGGTAGGCCCGTGACTGGACGATGCGCCCGCCGAGGTCGAGCTGGTCCAGCCCGCCGGACACCTCCTGGAACACGCTCTTCTCCCCCTGGAGCGCGTCGCGGCTCTGGTCGACGTAGGCCAGCTTGACGTTCTCCCCGATGCGGAGCTCACCCGAGTCGGGCTTCTCGACGCCGGTGATCATCCGGAAGAGGGTCGTCTTTCCCGCGCCGTTCGCCCCGATGACCCCCACGATGCCTCCGGGCGGCAACTTGAAGCTCAGGTCGTCGATGAGGAGCCGGTCCCCGTACGCCTTCCGCAGCCCCCGGGCCTCCACCACCAGGCCGGAGAGCTTGGGCCCCGGCGGGATGGTGATCTCGCCGGACGGGTCGCGCTTCTCGGTGCCCTCCGCGACCATCTGCTCGTACGCGGCGAGCCGGGCCTTGCTCTTCGCCTGGCGTGCCCGCGGGCTCGACCGCACCCACTCCAGCTCGCGCTTCAGCTGCTTCTGCCGGGCCGACTCGGCCTTCTCCTCCATCTCCAGCCGCTTCTGCTTCTGCTCCAGCCAGCTGGAGTAGTTCCCCTTCCAGGGCACGCCCTCGCCGCGGTCCAGCTCGAGGATCCACCCCGCCACGTTGTCCAGGAAGTAGCGGTCGTGGGTGATGCCGACGACCGTCCCTGCGTAGTCCTGGAGCGCGCGCTCCAGCCAGGCCACGCTCTCCGCGTCCAGGTGGTTGGTGGGCTCGTCGAGCAGGAGGAGATCCGGCCGCTCGAGGAGAATCCGGCACAGGGCCACGCGGCGCTTCTCGCCACCGGAGAGCTGCGCGACCGGGG
The DNA here is from genome assembly GCA_036489275.1 of Myxococcaceae bacterium. GTDB lineage: Bacteria > Myxococcota > Myxococcia > Myxococcales > Myxococcaceae > RPRB01. Next base: position 16,013 of record DASXGF010000024.1, read on the forward strand.
CATCGGGGGGCGGCAGACGCAGCGCGTCCATCGCCACCTCCAGCGTCCGGTCCAGCTCCCAGCCGTTCTGCGCGTCGATGGAATCTTGAAGCTTCCCCTGCTCGGCGAGGAGCTTCTCCATCTGCGCATCGTCCATGGGCTCGCCGAGCTGGTTCGAGACGGCGTTCAACCGGTCGAGCACGTCGCGGAGCGCCTTCACCCCGAGCTCCACGTTGCCCTTCACGTCCAGGGACGGCTCGAGCTGCGGCTCCTGGGGGAGGAAGCCCACCCGGATGCTGGGGTCCGGCCGGGCCGTCCCGAAGAACTCGGAGTCCTGGCCGGCCATGATTCTCAGCAAGGTCGACTTGCCGGCCCCGTTCGGTCCGATGACCCCGATCTTCGCCCCCGGAAAGAAGGACAGGTAGATGCCCTTCAGGATGTCCTTCCCCCCGCGGACCTTCCGGAGGTCCTGCATGGTGAAGATGAAGTTCTCGGCCATGGTGGGCCGCGCACAGTACTGCGCGGCGGATGGCGGGCAAGCGACGATGTCTCGAATGACCTCGCTGTGCGAAAGCAGCCAGACGGCCGGCCCCCCGTGACATCGGCTGCCCTCTGGTGCACACAAGGGTGGTGTGCGGGTGCCCATCCGACCTAGACCGGCTCGGCACCCCCGGGGCCCATGCGCAACAGTCGGGCAAGCGGGGCGGCGCGGCGAGGATGACGAGCGACTTCGGCTACCAGCTGATGACCAAGCTCGATGACGGGCCCTCCGGGACGGCCTGGCGAGCCCGTGCCCGCGACAGCGGGGGTCGCGCGATGGTCCGGGTCTTCCACGGGAGCTGGGGGGATGCCGAGGCCGGGCTCTTCCAGGAACGGGCGGAGGCCCTCGGCCAGCTGGAGCATCCGCACCTTGCACGCCAGATCCAGGCCGGGTGCCTCGAGGACGGCCGCCCCTACGTGGTGAGCGAGTACCTCGATGGCGAGGACCTGGGCGCACACCTCCGGAAGGCTGGGCCTCTCACTCCGGACGAGATGGCGCTCCTGCTCCTGCCCCTGTGCAGCGTGCTGGAAGAGCTGCGGGGACGTGGAATCGTGGTCCAGGCGCTTCCGGCGGCCCAGGTCTTCCTGGTCGGAGAGCTGACCCGGTTCACCCCCAAGCTCATCGGGCCCGGCCTCGGGGACGCGGGGCGGGACTTCGACCCGCGAGGGGACGTGGTGGCCCTCGGACGTCTCATCCGGGAGACCTGTCCAAACCACCTCGGCTGGCTCGACGGCGTCTACGCCGGATGCGTGCTGAACGAGACCGAGGGCGGCTTCCTGACTCCTGAAGAGGTGGCACGGGCGCTGCTCGAGGCGCAGCCGCGGACCCAGCTGCTTCCGACCAAGGAAGGGGGCGAGCAGCCGCCTCTCCTCCTGGTGGATGAATCCGAGCGCGAGAAGCCGGGCGACGTCCTCGGTCAGTACCGGCTGGAGAAGGTGCTGGGCGAAGGGGCGATGGGGCGCGTCTTCGAGGCCCGCCACGTGAGCCTCGGCCGGCCCGCGGCGGTGAAGGTGCTCCGGGCCGAGCACGCGAAGAACACCCACCTCATCCAGCGTTTCTTCCACGAGGCGCGGGCGGTCAACCAGATCAACCACGCCCACATCGTGGAGATCCTCGACTTCGTCGAGGAGCCCGCGGTCTCCGGGCGCGCGCGCGTCTACTGCGTGATGGAGATGCTCGAGGGCCACAGCCTCACCGAGCTCCTCAGCCACGTGCAGCCCGGGGTGGAGCGCGCGGTGGGCATCGTTCGCCAGGTCTGCGACGCGCTGCAGGCTGCGCACGACGTGGGCGTCATCCACCGCGACGTGAAGCCGGACAACCTCTTCGTGCTCGAGCGAGACGGGCACGACTTCGTGAAGGTGCTCGACTTCGGCGTGGCCAAGCTGGTGGCGCCGCTCGGCGACGTCCCCATGACGACCACCGTCGAGGGCACCATCGTCGGGACGCCCGCGTACATGGCTCCGGAGCAGGCCACCGGCGGGAACGCCGATGCGCGGACGGACCTCTACTCGGTCGGCGTCGTCCTCTACGAGCTGCTCGCGGGCCACCCGCCCTTTCAGGCGCCGGCGTTCGGCCAGCTCGTGGCGCAGGTGCTGTCCTCGCCGCCGCCGCCGCTTCCGAGCCACACCCGGAACGGGGAGCCCATCCCTCCGGCGCTCAACTCGGTGGTCAGGCGTGCGCTGGCGAAGAACCCCGAGGACCGGTACCACTCGCTCCGCGAGCTGAGCCAGGCGCTGGAGGTCGCGGCCCGGGCCCCGATCCGCCGGGGTCTGCCCGGGTGGATGGTCGCGACCGCCGCAGGGGTGATCCTGGCCCTCGGGACGGGCGTGGTCACCGCGCGACGGGCACTTCGGTCCGAGTCGCCGGTGGTGACCGGAAAGCTGGTTGCCATCGCCGTGCCCCTGCAGGCGGGGACGCCGACGCCACCGGCTGCTGCTCGGGAGGCGACCCAGGCGCCGGTGAAGATGACCGTCGTCTCCGAGCCCTCGGGCGCGCGCGTGGTGGAGGTCGGCTCCGGCCGCGCGCTGGGCACGACGCCCCTCTCCGCGGCGGTGCCTCGTTCCAGCGCGCCCAGCCGGCTCCGCCTCGAGCACTCCGGCCGCCGTCCCACGGAGGTCGAGGTCGTCCCCGACGCCGAACTCGAGGTGCACGTCGCCATGCCCCGGGCAGCCGCGGTGAAGACACCGGCCCCGAGCCCCGGGAAGGTGGCCCGGAACCAGAAGCACCCCGATCCGTTCAAGCTGTAGTCACGGAGTCGCGAGGAGGTCACGCCGGAGATCCGAGGCCGGGACCGCAAGCGCGTCCAGCTCGGCCACGAACGCCGCATCGTTCGCGGCGATGTCGACTACCTTCGCCCAGGCGGCGCACTGGCGCCGAGGGGGTGCCGACATGCAGAACGGTTCTCGCTGCTGGGTTCTCGCCGCAGTCTCGTGTCTCCTCGTGGCCTGTGCCACGCCGGGTGCTGCAGACCGCCCCGGATTCGTGAATCCACCGGGCCTGGCGAAGCCGAGCGGCTACACGCACGTGGTGGACGTTCCCGCGGGACGGACGATCTACGTCGCCGGCCAGGTTGCCCGCGACGCGAGCGGCAATCTCGTCGGAGGCCGCGACATGCGGGCCCAGGCGGAGCAGGTCTTCCGGAACATCCAGATCGCGCTGGAGTCGCGCGGCGCCAGCCTGTCGGACATCGTCCAGCTCACGGCGTACATCCGTGACCTGTCCCAGCTCGCCGCGTACCGCGAGGTGCGGGAGCGGGTGCTGGGAACGAATCCGAGGCCCGCGAGCAGCCTCGTCGGGGTGGCAGCGCTCGCCAGCGATGACTACCTCCTCGAGGTCGAGGTCATCGCCGCGCTCCCACGCTGAGACAGCCGGTCACTCCGCGCGCATCGCCAGCAGCGGGTCGATCCGCGCCGCCCGTCGCGCGGGCAAATAGGTCGCGAGGAGCGCGACTGCCCCGAGGAAGGCCGCGAGGCCCACGACGACCGCCGGATCCGCCACCTGGATCCCGCCCAGCGCGCTCGCCAGATACTTTCCGGCCAGCAGCGCCCCGAGCACGCCGAGGACGAGGCCGATCGCCACCAGTCGACTCCCCTGCCGCACGAGGAGACGGATGACGTCCCGAGGCTCGCTCCCCAGCGCCATGCGGATGCCGATCTCCCGGGTCCGCTGTGCGACCAGATAGGAGATGACGCCGGCGAGCCCGGCAGCGGAGAGGGCCAGCGCGAGCCCGGCGAACACGCTCAGGAGCACCAGGCTCAGACGCCGATTGGCGACGGAGCGCGAGATGACCTCCTCCATGGTCAGCACGTCGTAGAGCGGCTGCTCCGAGGCCACCGAGCGGAGCGCCTCCCGGAGCGGGGCGGTCAGGGACAGCGGGTCGGCGCTGGTGCGGACCACCAGCGTCGCGTCGGTGATCCCGCCGTTCTCCGGGTCGTCGTAGGGAAAGTGGATCTCCGCGAGCGGTGGCTGGTCGAGGCCGGCCTGCCGCACGTCGCCCACCACGCCGACGATGGTGTAGGGCGTCTTGCCGAGGATGAGGCGGCGGCCGAGCGCGTTTCCATCCTTGAAGTGCCGAGCGACCAGCGCCCGGTTCACGACGATGGGCCGCACGGCCGAGGCGCCGTCCTGCTCGGCGAGGTCGCGGCCCTGGAGGATGGGGATGCCGAGGCTGGAGAAGGTGCCCGGGCTGGTGATTCGCACCTCGGCGATGGGGGCGAGCCGCCGATCGGGGCTTGGCTCACCCTCCACCTCGTAGTCGCTGTTGGTCCAGGCGTTCTGGATCGGGAGCATCGAGATGAACCCCGCCGACTGAACGCCGGGCAGCGCACGGATCTGCTCCAGCGCCGGACGGAGCAGCCGCGGGGCGAGCTCCGCCTTGGCGTACTTCCCGCTGGAGATCGCCAGGTGCGCGGTGAGCATGCCCGCGGGACGGATGCCCGGATCGGTGTTGAGCAGCGCGTGGAAGCTGCGCACCAGCAGGCCTGCGCCGACCAGCAGGACGAGCGAGAGCGCCACCTCGGCCACCACCAGCGCCGACCGGAGCCGATGCGACCCTCCGGCGCTTCCGTGCTCTCCGTCGGCCATGCGCGACCGCACCGCTCCCCCCGTGCTCTGGAGCGCCGGCACGAGGCCGAAGAGCAGCGCGGTGAGCATCGAGAGCCCCAGGGTGAAGAGGAG
>DASXGF010000235.1:0-3474 GCA_036489275.1 Myxococcaceae bacterium
CTGGTCGAAGACGATCTCCGCCGGCACACGCGCGTCGGAGCAGCCGAGGATGACCGCGAACGGGCGGTGGTTGTCGGCCACTTCCGCCCGGCGGACGGGAGAGGAAAGCGCGTCGGCACGGAGGTTGTTGACGAAGCGGGCGTTGCCTTCCTGAAGTCGGCGAAGGGCCTGCGCGGGCTCGAGCATGCGGGGCGGCACCCTGCTTCGGATGTGCCCGGAGGGTCAACCCTTCCAGTGAGGGATCGCCTCCGATGCGTCAGAGGCGCCGGAGAGAGTGCCTCCGGGAGGATGGGGCGGTGGAGACGTCCACAGTGGAGGAGCGGTACCGCCCGCGAGCGCATCGGGAGGGGACCGCGCTCTGCCTCTCGGGCGGAGGCTTCCGCGCGGCGCTGTTCCACGCGGGCGCAATCCGGCGTCTGAATGAGCTCGGCATCCTCTCCCAGGTCCGCACCATCTCCTCGGTCTCCGGAGGCTCGATCGCCAGCGGGCTCCTGGCGACGGTGTGGCCGAAGCTCGAGCGCGACGGTCACCGCTTCACCAACCTCGAGGCGCTCTTCGAGCAGCCGCTCCGGGCGTTCTGCGGTCGGAACATCCGTAACTGGCCGCTGCTCTGGGGGCGGCTCGATCCACGGAACTGGCCGCGGCTGCTCTCCTCCGCCTTCAGCGCCACGGACCTCCTGGTTGCGGAGTACCGGCGCCTGCTGGGCCCGATCCGCCTGAGCGCCCTCCCTGCTCACCCGCGCTTCGTCTTCTGCGCGGCCAACCTCCAGACCGGGGTCAGCTTCGAGCTCTCGGCGGGGTCCATCGGTGACTACGTGCTCGGCTACTCCGAGCCCGGCGCATTCACCCTGGCCGAGGCGGTGGCCGCGTCCTCCTCGTTTCCCTTCGCCTTCCCTCCGCTGGTGCGCGCCATCGACGTGGACGCGTTCACCGGTGGCGACTCGAGGGCGATGGCCGCCGGCTTCCGCCCCGGGCCGCACATCGCGCTCACCGACGGCGGCGTCTACGACAACATGGGGCTCGAGCCGGCGTGGAAGACACACGCCGTGGTGCTGGTCTCCGATGGCGGAACGCCGTTCGAGATCCAGGCGAAGACGCGCACCTGGCTCGTTCCGCGGCTGCAGCGCTCCTTTCAGGTCGTCGCCAACCAGGCGCTGGCTGTCCGGAAGCGCTGGCTGGTCTCGGCGTACCTGCGTGGCGTGTACCGGGGGGCCTACTGGGGCCTGGGAACCGACCGGGACGAGTTCCGGGTCCCCGGGGCGGAGCGGCCCCTGGGGTACTCGGGCCGGGTGCTCGACCGGCTCCGCGTCGTGCGGACCGACCTCGACCGCTTCTTGCCACTCGAGCAGTCGGTGCTGGTCAACCATGGCTGGGCGCTGGCCGGCGCCGCCCTCCAGCGCTGGGGTGCGGATCTCGTCACGCGTCCGCCACCGATGTCGCCGCCCGACCCGTCGCTGCTCGACCCCGACGCTGCCCTGGCTGCCCTCGCGGAGAGCGACCGTTTCCGGTTCTTCGGTCACTAGGTTGCGGTCGTGGACTGTAGGCCATCGGGCCGCTTGTCGACGGGGGATCTCGCGACACAGAGTGCCCGGCCCACAGGGGAGGGTTCCATGCACCACCTCACTCGTTCGCTCCTTGCGATGGCCACGCTGCTCGGGGGTTTTGTCGGCGCGGAGGAGCCCACGTCGGAGCCACTCCGGAGACAGCTGGGAGAACACGTCTTCATCCCCCGCATCGAGGTCTACAACCCCTTCACCTCGAGCGACATCGCCTCGACATCAGGCTTCGGCTACGGCACCGCCGGAGGTCCCACGTTCAATCTCCAGGGACAGCCGGTGAACCTCGCGGACTACCAGATCGTGGCCTATTCGCAGTCCTTCTCGGGACAGTGGGGCATCGCCGACTGGTGGGCGGTGCGGCTCATCGTGAACGGAACGCTCTACACCGGTGCCAACGGATCGGCCATCGCAGGGATCGGCGTCAACGGGGTCGTCCGGGGCGGTGCCGGAACGACCCTCAGCTGGCGAGTGGCCCCCACCTTCCGGCTCGGCCTCCTCCTGGACGTGACCTTCGGACCGTCGATTGGCATCAGCATCCTCGAGGCGATCCAGAACAGCATCGCCGACGACAGCGTCCAGACTCCGGTGCACACCAGCAGCTCCACCGTCATCACTCCCACCCTCTCCGCCGCGTGGTCGTTCGCTCGCGGATGGGGCCTGCTGGTCAACGCGAGCTTCATTCACAGCACCGTCACCGCGAACGAGGACAGCGTCGGGGCGAATCAGCTCCAGATCCAGGGCGCACTCGACCTCGACCTCAAGGAGCTCGGCAGCATCCCGATGGGCTTCGGACTGAACTTCAGCGGCGCCTACAGCACCGGGGAGCAGACGTTCCGCCGGTACGTCTACGGCCTGGGCATCTTCTACACCGGCCGGAAGGAGCTCACGCTGGGTCTCGAGCTCGCGCTGCGGCGGGCGCCGCTCGGAACGCACGACGTCTTCGTGAAGTCGTATTACGCCCTGATCTCGCTTCGCTACAGCTTCAACTGAGGGTAGACCAAGGTCTCACTGCGTCAGCTGCCGGGCCGGATGCAGACTGGAGACACATGAGATCTTCCCTGGTGTCGTTGGCATCGTGCCTGCTGGTGGGCTGTGCGGCCACCAAGATCGAGAACACCTGGACCGCGAGCCAGCCCCCTCCGGAGAGGATCCAGAAGTTCGCGGTCTTCGCCGTGACCGGCTCTCCGTCGGGACGGGTCGCCTACGAGGAGACGCTCACCACCCGCCTGAAGGACGCGGGGCTACCCGCCGTCCCGGGTTACGACCTCGTCACCTACGACGAGCATCCCTCGAAGGAGGAAGTGATGCGCCGGCTCGAGGAGAAGGGCATCGACGGCGCGCTGGTCAGCCGGATCGACCGCAAGACCACCAAGACCGAGAGCACGCCGGTCTGGGTCGGCGGCGGCTATTCGCCCGGATTCTACGATTACTATTACACGCCGATGGCCGTGGGGACGTACACCACCGAGAGCAACGAGTTCGTCGTCGAGACGGTGCTCTACAGCCTGAAGGACAACAAGCCGTACTGGGCAGCCCGGAGCAACACGAGCCGGACCGCCCCCACCAAGTTCGCCAACGACATCGCCAAGCCGGTGGCGGACTCGCTCAAGGAGTCGGGGCTCTTCGCTCCGGCCGCTCGCTAGAAGCGGAAGGACAGGCCGCCGGTGAAGTCGAACTGGGCGAAGGGAATCCCGCCCGAGAGGCCGACGCTCGCCCCACCCGTCCCGACCCAGAAGCCGCCGCCGCTGAAGTAGACCGGTATCAGCGCTCGGGCCTCGAAGCGCAGGCCGATGCTTTCGGTCAGCCAGACCTTGAAGCCCAGGCCGGCAGTGAAGGCGAAGCGCACGGCGTCGTCCGCCGTGTAGGTCGTCCCGTCCTGGAAGCGGAGGCTGCTCGGGTGGAGGATGACCATCCC
>DASXGF010000048.1:0-4304 GCA_036489275.1 Myxococcaceae bacterium
GCATCAAGCTGCGGTAGAGGTTCGTCTTCCCGCAGCCGTTGGGCCCGACGATGATGTTGACCGGTCCGAGATCGAGGACCAGCTGCCGGAGCGAGCGGTAGCCGGAAACGCTCAGCCTGCGAAGCACCGGCGATGACGTGGCCCCCACGAGGACCACTCCATCGCAGCTCCCCTCGACAGGCAAGGCGCTCGCCCGCCGCCGTTCACGGTCAGTTGAGGAGCGCCCGGCAGGTGCAGTCGCCGGTCCCCGAGCAGTAGTAGTTCGTCGAGTCGAGGCACGACAGCCCGGTGCAGCACTGGTCGTTCACGGTGCAGGCCTGTCCGGCCCCGGTGCAGCTCCCGGTCTGGCACGTGCCGGTGGTCGAGCCGGGCGGGATGGAGCACGCGTACCCAGTGCAGCAGTCCGCGGTCGAAGTGCACGCCGAGCCCTGCGGCTCGCAGGCGAGGGGCGCCTGGCAGGTGCGGTTTCCGGGATCGCCGATGCAGCGGTCCGAGCAACAGTCGGTGTTGGTGCTGCAGGTCCCGCCGTTGCCGCTGCAGACCCCGGCGTCCGGCGTTCCGGCGTCACCCGAGCCTGCGTCGGGAGTTCCGGCATCGGTTCCCGGTGGCGGTTTCGGCTGGCAAGCATAGACCCCGGTGTCGGTGGGACGGCAGTCGCTGCCGGAGCAGCAGTCGTTCGTGCTCTGGCACGTGTCGCCGACCGGCTTGCAGCTCGGCGCGCTGCTGCATCGGAGCTTCCCGTCCTGCCCGGGGAGGCACGGGGCACCGCCACAGCACTCGTCCTTCAAGTTGCACTCGCCGCCGGCGGCGACGCAGCACCCGGCCTCGCCGGTGTAGCCGGTCGGGCAGCTCTGCGAGATGCCTCCGAAGCACCGCGGGATGCCGGAGCCGTCGATCTTGCAGACGTCCTTGCCCGGGGTGATCACCCCGCCGTTCGAGATCTTGCCGTTGCAGCAGTCCTGGTTCGCGTTGATGCTGCCGAAGCCACCGTCGGGGAGCGGCACCACCGGCGCACCACAGATGTTGCCGGACGGCGCGCAGGCGTTTCCGCTGTTGCACGTGCCGGTGCACGTCACGTTGCTCGTCGGGTCTCCTCCGCCACAGCAGCTGCTGGTGTCGGTACACCAGGTGCCAGTGAGCCGGCAGCCCTCCGCGGCCTGACACACGGTCGCCCCGGAGCCCGGATCGGTGCAGAAGCGCGAGCAGCAGTTGCTTCCGTTGCTGCAGGGTTCACCGGCCTGGGTGCAGTTGCCGCCACCTTGCCCGTTCAGGACCAGGCAGTGTCCGACGCCACCATCGTTGTTTGCCGAGCAAGAGTTGCTGCAGCACTCGTCGTCGTTCCGGCAGATGTCGTCGAGCGCCTGGCAGGAGTACGCCCTCGCGCAGAAACCGCTCTGGCAATTGGTCGAGCAGCACTGGGAATCGCCGGAGCAGGCCTGGCCGATCACCTTGCAGCTTCCGCCCGTGAGGTTCGCGCAGGTCCCCCCGGTGCAGGTTCCGGTGCAGCAGTCACTTCCCGTGCTGCAGTGCTGGCCGACGTCCCGGCAGAGCTGGTCGGAGCAAGTTCCGTTGACGCAGCTGTTCAGGCAGCAGTCGTTGTTGCTGGTGCAGGACGTCCCGTTCGCCTGACAGAACTGGGCGACGGCGCAGACCGTCCCGTCGCAGATTCCGCTGCAGCACGGCATGCCCGAGACGCACGCGGCACCGGGCTGCACGCAGGCGAGAGCGCTCCCTCCGTCGGAGCCACCTCCGCCACCGCCGCCACCACCGCCGCCGCCAGGACCGCCGTCGGGCCCCGCGTCCACCCCGCCACCGCCACCGCCACCGCCACCACCGCCGCCTCCGCCCGCTCCGCCCGGATTCCCTCCGCCGGGATTGCCTGGGGTCGAGCCTGTGCAGGCCGGAGCGCCCAGCATCAGCAGGGCGCCCACGGAGCAGAGGACGAGGAACGCTCTCGGGGTGTGCATCGACGATGTCCTTTGAGCTCGGCGCGCGGGGATTGGTCGCGGCGACGCCACCTCGATCATCCCGGCGCTTGCGCGGTCTGTCGAAGAAGTGGGAGTGGGCTCGGTGCGCATCGAGTCTGCCGATCGGCGAGCGCGGGGCTTTCTGTGCGCGAGACTCCGCCGTGCCGCGCAAGCGATCGTCGACGTCGAGGTGCACGTCGCGTGCTCGGGACCGAGGTGCCCCGGCTCCCACCTGGGTCAATTCTCGCGGCGCGGCTCTTGAAGACCCGGGAGGACATGCTCACCTGGGTCGGTGTCGCGGTGACGGTGCTCGCCTCTCCGGCCGAACGCGGAGCGACGTACGCGCTCTCTCGCGACGTGCTCTCGCCCACGCTGGTCCGTCACGCTCCCGAGCGCACGGCGAACGAGCGCCTGGAGGGGTTGCTCTCCAACCTCGCCGTGGTCCGGAGGACCCCGGGCCGCGCGGGGTCGGACGCGATGATGCTCTTCGTCGCGGTGGCCCCGGTGAGCCGCTACAGCATGGGGCTCCAGGCCATCGGAAGTTTCTGACGACACGGCTGCGGGCGCGGGCGAGCCGTGCACGTCCCGGGACAGGTGACCGTCCCGTTCGGGACTCCCACCGGTCGGTCCCTCGGGGAGTCGCTCCGACCGCCCCCCACGATGCCCTGCGTCGCAGAGACGCGGCCCTTGTCTGCCTCTCTGGACGGACAGATTCTCCAATCATTTCAATGTTATCGACTCCATCACCCCAGGTTGACCCGACGCGAACGTGGTTTGACTCCACGCGTCACGCCGAACACCCTTCCCGCCCATGGAGCAGCGACGGCCGGGCAACGAGGTTCACCTCGACGAGTGGGTGAGCCCGCACATCTGCGACCCCGACGGGTTCCTGAAGCCGGGCAAGGTGCTCGAGTGGATGGACGTGGTCGGCGTGCTCACGGCGTCCCGTCACTGCCGCCGGCCGGTGGTGACCGCCTCCGTCGATGGCGTCGAGCTGCGCGATCCGATCCGCGTCGGAGAGCACGTCGCCCTCCGCGCCGGCGTGGCCTACACCTCCGAGCGCAGCATGGGGATTCACGTCGCGATGTCGAGCAGCGGCCCCGACGCTCTGCCCGCGCGAGAGGTCCTCACCGCGTACATGACCTTCGTCGGCCTCGACGAAGCGGGGAAGCCGGTGCTCGTGCCCCAGCTCCGTCCAGAGACGCCGGCGGAGCGGACGCTCTTCCGCGAGGGCCAGCTCCGGCGCGAGTTCCGGCGGAAGCTCGAGAAGGGTGAGCTCTCGGACGAGACGCCCGCCGGGACCTTCTCCGACGTCAGCGAGCAGGACCGGCCGCTGCTCGTCCGCGAGCTGCTCAAGATGCTCCCCCGGAGCTTCCGGCTCCCCTGGGAGCGCCCTCCTGGGCCCCCGCGTGCTCCGCACCAGTCGTACGTCCACTCGATCGAGCCGGTGCAGGTGAGCGACACCAACTTCCACGGAACGCTGTACGGCGGAAAGCTGATGCGGTGGCTCGAGGTGAACGCGCACCTCTCCGCGCGGGCGTACCTCGGTGGCCGTCCGACGCGGATGGTCGGCCTGCACGGGCTCACTTTCCTGCGTCCCGTCCAGCGGCATGTGTTCGTGCACATCCGCTCGATGGTGGTTCACGCCGAGCCCCACTCGCTCACGGTCCTGGTCAGCGTGGAGGCGGAGGACCCCATCGCCGGCGAGTACGCAGAGACGCTCCGGGCCTTCCTCACCTACGCACCCTCGGACCCGGCGGTGCGGGTGCCTCCGGTCCAGTGCACGAGCGACGAGGAGCAGGCGCTGTTCAAGGAGGTCAGCCACCGCCTGGCGCTCCAGACGGCGCTCCGGCCGCGGTCCTAGCTAGGTCCACCGGGCCCCTTCCTCGGCTCGCGCTCACGGCGTTACCTTGGCGGCCGGCCCCCGCGAAGGAGCGTGGCTCATGGGACCGTCGCACGAGAAGTACGACCAGCTGATCGCCCGCTGCAGGTCGATCCCGCCCACGCCGACCGCGGTCGTGCATCCCTGCGACGAGTCCTCGCTGAAGGGAGCGATCGACGCCGCGCGGGTGGGCCTGATCGCTCCCATCCTGGTCGGACCCACCGCCCGCATCCGGGAGACGGCCGAGAAGTGCGGCGCGGACATCTCGAAGTTCCGGATCGTCGACGCCGCCTACAGCCAGGAGTCGGCGGCGAAGGCCGTGGAGCTGGTGCGCAACGGCGAGGCCGAGGCGCTGATGAAGGGCAGCCTCCACACCGACGAGCTGATGGGGGCGGTGGTGAAGAAGGACACCGGGCTCCGGACGGCGCGGCGGGTGAGCCACTGCTTCATCATGG
>DASXGF010000105.1:0-6736 GCA_036489275.1 Myxococcaceae bacterium
TCCGCCGAGTCCTCAGTCCGGGCGAGAAAGGTGACGCCCAAGACGCCGGTCGGGCATCCGCCGCTGGCCGCTTCTCCTTCCGAGCTGATGCAACCTGGCTCGCAGGAGAGGATCGCACGGGCGCTGAAGGGCAAGGGAGTCGTCGCCCGCGACGATGTGCGGGGCGAGCAGCTCACCGCCGGAGTCCGCAAGTTCCAGGAGAGTCAGGGGCTGGCCGCGACCGGTTTCCCCGACCACGAGACACTGCTCCGGCTGGGAATCGACCCGAAGAAGGTCGACAAGTCGCTGGAGAACTTCTCCGGGACCAGGCCCGGCGAGGCACAGGCGGACGTGAGCAAGCGTTCGGACGACGCGGGGAAGGGCGGCTCCGGCGAGCAGGGCTCTGCGAACGAGCGGGACGCACGCCAACCGCCCAGCGACTCCGAGTAGATGGCGCGCGACGGAATCTGGAAAGGGAGGAGACGGATGAGGCCCCAGCTCGCCGCCGCAGGGTTCCTGCTGCTGGCCATCGGGTGTGCGCACGGCGACGAGGCCAGCCAGAGCGCCGACGGGAAGAACGCGCAGCCGCCCAGCGACTCTGTCGCTCCTGCGAAGACGCCGCGAAGTCCGCCGCTCGCCGCGGCGCCATCGGAGCTGCTCGAGCCACGGTCGCAGGAGACGATCGCCCGGGCGCTCAAGGCGAAGGGCGTGGTCGCGCGCGACGACGTCCGCGGTGAACAGCTGGGCGCGGCCCTCCGGAAGTTCCAGGCGGACCAGGGGCTCGCCGTGACCGGGTATCCCGACCACGAGACCCTGCGACGGCTGGGCGTCGACCCGAAGGACGTCGAGACTTCGCTGGGAGGCCTCCCCGGCACGAGACCGGGCGAGACCCATTCGGACAACGAGACGCCCCCGAAGGACCGCTCCGGAAACAGCGAGCCACCCAAGAACTCCGAGTAGACGCCCCCGCCCGGCTTCGAGGTGCCAGACGCCTCGTTCAGCGTTTCTTCGCCCGGAAGCAGCCCCGCACGTGGTCGTCGGCCAGCCCGCAGCCCTGCATGAACGCGTAGCAGATGGTCGAGCCCACGAAACGGAAGCCGCGCGCCCGAAGCGCCTTGCTGAAGGCGTCCGATTCCGGCGTCGTCGCCGGGATGTCCTTGAGGGTTCGCGGAAGGCGGCGGATCGGCTTTCCGCCGACGAAGCTCCAGGCGAAGGCGTCGAACGAGCCGTGCTCTCGTTGGACCTCGAGGAACGCCTTCGCGTTCTCCACCGCCGAGGTCACCTTCGCCCGGTTCCGGATGATGCCCGCGTCGCCGAGCAGCGCCTCGATGCGCGCGGGCCCGAAGCGCGCCACCCGCCGCGGATCGAAGCCATCGAAGGCCCGCCGGTACGCCTCGCGCTTGCGGAGGACCGTCCACCACGACAGCCCGGCCTGCGCGCCTTCCAGGATGAGGAACTCGAACAGCGTCCGGTCGTCGTGCACGGGCCGCCCCCACTCCTCGTCGTGGTAGCGGATGTAGAGGGGCTCGGTCGTCACCCAGCCGCAGCGCCGCTTACGGTCCATCATCCACCCACAGGTACGGCGTCTGCCCGGGCGCCCGACGCGCCATCGGTGGCCCTGCCTAACGACACACCCCCGGCGGCGCAAACGTCCCCGAGCTGACGCTCGCCTCAGCGCTCTCGCAGCTCGACCGGGGCGAGGTGCGCGCCCGCGCCGGCATAGCGCAGCGTCGCGATGCTCCAGCCCTGAGGCGGCGGGGGACAGCGCACCCCGCAGACCTCGACCCGGCGCTCGCGGCAGGACGGTTCGGTGTGCGCCAGCGAACGCAGGCTCTCGGGGAAGACCAGAACTTGCAGCTCCAGCGCGATGCCCGGAGTCGGCGCCGCACACGCCTCGGCCAGCGCACGACGCTGCGACGCGAGCGTCAGCCCGTAGTGGATGCCCCGGGTTCCACCCTGCGAACGGATCCACCCCATCCAGGACCGCTGCACTCCCAGGCCCCACAGCCCGATGGCGAGAGCGACCACGGCCAGCACCGCCCCCGCGCGCCGCCGCTCGGGCCACGCCCTGGCCACCAGGAGCGCCCACCCCGCGACCGGCACCCAGACCACCGGCTGCTGGTAGTGCGGCTCCGGTGGAAGCGCGAGCAGCCCGAGAAAGGCGGCGTGCAGCCCCCACGTCCAGAGCCCGAGCCGGGCCACCCGCTGCTCCCCCACGGGCCCGCGACGGAGGCCGAGGAGCAGGCCGAGCAGCGCCCCCACCGCGACGATGCCCGCGACCGCCGGTCCCACCGCGACGAGCGCAGCGCCCATCGTGTGCTCGGTCGTGAAGCGCGACCACTCCCCGTCGAAGAAGTACCCGAGCCCCACTCCGGCGCTCTGGCCGAACGGCGTCACGAGCGCGGTGAGCGCCCGTCCGACCCGGCCCGCGACAGCCATCGTCGTGGGCGGCACGGGGACGGCCGGCTCCTGGAGCAGCGCCCACTTGTAGGGGGCGATGAGCACGGCCGCCGCGAGCACCATTGCTCCGATCGCGATCAGGCGTCCTCGCCAGTCGCTCCTCTCCGTCCCCAGGACCGCCACCACCGCGACGGCCAGGGGAATCGCCATCAGATGCGTGTTCAGCGAGAGGCCCACCAGGACACCCGCGAGCGTCGCCGTTCCCGCGCGCACCGGCCCGTTCCGCGCGAGCACTGCCACCACGAGCGCCGCGAACCCCGCGAGGAGCGGGTTGTCCCAGCCCTGCCGAGCCCAGAGGAACGCGAACGGCGAGGCGGCGGCGATCCAGAGGCCGACGCCGAAGACCAGCGGAGGCGCCTGCGACCGCCGGGCGAGGGCCCACGCCAGCACGACCATCGCCCCGGTCAGGAACAGCCCCGCGGCGAGGATGCCCGCCTCGGGCCGTGGTCCGGCCACCCGGTGGACGGCTGTGTAGAACCACATGGGCGCCGGCCCGTAGCGCAGCCCGCGCGTGCCTCGGAGGGGCGAGATGGAGGCCCACCGTCCGGTCGCGGCATCGCGGGCCGCGGCGTCCTGGAGCTGCGGCTCGTCCAGCACGTACGAGACCAGGTCCCCGTCGGCGAACCGAGTTGCGAGCGCAAGCAAGCCCCCAGCCACCAGGAGCCACGCCGGCCACCATCGGAGGGCTACGGAGCGCACGCGCTGGGGGGACGCCTTGCCACGAACCGGTCGACCGCGCCAGTGGCCGCCGTTGCGCTAGAACCCGGGCTCCATGGCCTGGACTCCCGTGCGTCGGCTCGCCCTCGCCGTCCTCCTCCTCGCCGTCACGGCCCGCGCCGAGACGCCGCTCATCCCCCGCGAGGTGCTCTTCGGGAACCCGGAGCGCACCAAGCCGGCCCTCGCACCCGACGGCAAGCGCCTCGCCTGGCTCCAGCCGGACAAGGGGGTGCTTCAGGTCTGGGTGCAGACGGTCGGAAAGGACGACGCCACGCCGGTGAGCGCCGACCGCCAGCGCCCCATCCGTCGCTTCCAGTGGGGCCAGGACAGCCGGACGCTCCTCTTCACGCAGGACGTGAAGGGGAACGAGGACTGGCACGTGTACGGCGTCAACGTCGAGTCGAAGCAGGTCCGCGACCTGACGCCGTTCGATGGCGTGCGTGCCGAGATCATCGCCGACAGCCCGCGCCGACCCACGGAGTTCCTCGTGGAGATGAACCTCGGGGACCGGGCGCGGATGGATGTCTACCGCGTCAACGCGGCGACCGGGGCGGCGGCCCTCGACACCAAGAACCCGGGAACGGTGACCTCCTGGGCGGCGACCGACGATCTGGTGGTGAAGGCGGCGATCGCCACCCGCTCCGACGGTGGCCAGGAGCTGCTGGTCCGCGATTCGGCGAAGGGACCCTGGCGCAGCCTGACCCGGCCCGGACCGGACGACGACCTGCAACTCCTCGACCTCACCGCCGACGGCAAGAGCGTGCTCTACGTCTCCAGCGGGGGAAGCGAGACCGCCCGCGTGGTGCAGCGCGCGCTCTCCGGTGGCCCGGAGAAGGTGCTGGCCGCGAACCCGGAGGTGGATCCGGCGAACGTCTCGATCCACCCGACGCGGCACGTGGTGGAGGGGGTGGCGTTCGAGCCTGGCCTTCCGACCTGGATTCTGCTCGACCCGACGGTGAAGAAGGACTTCGACGTCTTTCCCCACCTCGCTCGCGGGTTCCCGGAGGTCGTCTCGCGCGACCGAGCAGACCGGACGTGGATTGTCTCGTTCACCGACGCGCAGGGGCCGACCCGCTACTTCTCCTTCGACCGGACCTCGCTCCAGGGCAAACCGCTCTTCACGGACCGCCCGAAGCTGGAGGGCGCCTCGCTGGCGGAGATGAAGCCGGTGCAGTTCAAGTCACGCGACGGGCTCGCCGTGCACGGCTACCTGACCCGTCCGGTCGGAGCCGCCGCTCCGGGCCCGATGGTCCTCTTCGTTCACGGCGGCCCGTGGTCGCGCGATCGCTGGAGGCTCGACCCCTCCGCGCAGTGGCTCGCCAACCGTGGATACGCGGTGCTCCAGGTCAACTTCCGCGGGAGCTCGGGGTACGGACGGAAGTTCCTCGCCGCCGGCAATCGGCAGTGGGGGAAGGCGATGCAGACCGACCTGCTCGACGCAGTGGAGTGGGCCGTGAGCGAGGGCATCGCAGACAAGGGCCGCGTGGCCATCATGGGCGGGAGCTACGGGGGCTACGCCACGCTGGCCGGCGCGGCGTTCAATCCCGACGTCTTCCGCTGCGGCGTGGACATCGTCGGGCCGTCGAACCTCTTCACGCTCCTGAAATCGGTGCCACCCTACTGGAAGCCGCTGCGCTCGATCTTCAACCGGCGGATCGGGAACATCGACGATCCTGCGGACAAGCAGCTGCTCGAGTCGGCGTCGCCGCTGTTCTCCGCCGAGAAGATCAGGATGCCGCTGCTCATCGGTCAGGGCGCGAACGATCCCCGGGTGAAGCAGGCCGAGTCGGAGCAGATCGTCGCCGCGATGGAGAAGCACGGGCTCGGGGTGACCTACGTCGTTTACACCGACGAGGGGCACGGCTTCGCTCGCCCGGAGAACAGGATGGACTTCAACGCCCGCGCCGAGGCCTTCCTCGGTCAGTACCTGGGAGGCCGCGTCGAGCCGATGCAGGGCGACCGGTTCCCCGGCTCCACCGCGGTCGTGAAGGTCGTGGCGCCGAAGACGGCCGCCGGATCGAAGTGAGGTCCCGGATCGAGGTGCCCGATCGCGGTGCCAGACACCTCGTTACGGGAGCGAAGTGGGAGCGGAGTGTCAAACACCTCGTGACGCCCGGATGTCGAATTCCCCAGCGATGACGCGGTGTTGAGCCTCGAGGTGCCAGACACCTCGTTACGCGCGCGGGACGCTCAGGTGGTCAGCGTGATCGCCGCGATCTCCGGCGGGCTGCCGATCCGCATCGGCGGTCCCCAGAAGCCGGTCCCCCGGTGCACGTACACGTGCCCGTCCCCCACCCGGTACAGCCCCGCCGAGTACCGCCACAGCGCGGTCACCAGCCCCGTGATCGGAAACAGCTGCCCGCCGTGGGTGTGCCCGGAGAGCTGCAGCCCGATGCCCTTCTCCATCGCCTGGTCGACCGCCTGCGGCTGGTGGGCGAGCAGCACCGCCGCCGCCTCCGGGTCGCGACCGGCCACCGCCGCGTCCAGGTTCCAGCCCCGCGCACGCTCCCGCTGCCCGTAGTCGTCCACCCCCACCAGGTCGAGCCGCGCGTTCCCGTCACGCAGGGTCACCCACCGGTTGCGCAGCACGGTCAGTCCCATCCGCTCCAGCGCCGCGCACCAGGCGATGTCTCCCGAGTAGAACTCGTGGTTTCCGGTGATGAAGTACGTTCCCCATCGGGAGCGCAGCCCCTGGAGCGCCGAGATGGTCGACGCCAGCTGCTCGACGCGCCCGTCCACCAGATCGCCGGTCACCGCCACCAGGTCCGGCTTGAGCGCGTTGCAGCGCTGGACCATGTCCTCGAGGAACGGGCGCCCGAGCACGTCGCCGATGTGCACGTCGCTCACCTGCACGATGCGCAGCCCGTCGAACGCGCGGGGCAGCCGCGGCACCTGGATCGGCACCTCGTCGATGTTGGGCGGAGCGAACGCCCGGCGGACCCCGTAGGCGCTGAAGCCTGTCGCGATCACCCCGGCGCCGCCCACTGCCGCGCGTGCAAGGAACCGACGCCGCTCGGCCGAAACCGGCGCCGCACCCGTACGCGCCCGCCACCAGCCGTCCACGCGCGTCCAGAGATGAAACACCGCCAGCGCCATTCCCAGGTACAGGCCGACACCCATCCAGCACCAGGCGGCGAAGCTCAGCGCGTCGCCCCATCCGGTGTGCACCCGGGCGAAGACCGAGCGGGCGAGGAACAGCGAGGCCGCCGCGACCGCCAGCGCGATGGCCCCGACGCGGCGGATGCGCCGATCCTCGGTCGTGTCCCGGAACAGCCGCCGGTACAGGTACACGTGGCCCCCGACCACCACCACCAGCACGATGGTCAGGAAGAGGACGAAGCGGAGCACGTACATGGGGCGCCCCGATGCTAACCAGGCCGGGGGCGGGCTTCATCCCGCCTCACGCTCAGAAGATGGACCGGAGGACGAGGTACGCGCCCAGAACCAGGGCGGTGACGCCCAGCTTCTCGCGGTACGGCTGGAGCTTGCGGGTCCAGCCGTCGAGCGTCGCCTGGGCCCTCGGGTTCTTCATCCAGCTCTGGAAGATGCCCACGCCGAGCACCAGGCCGAGCGAGAGGAG
>DASXGF010000134.1:0-6685 GCA_036489275.1 Myxococcaceae bacterium
AGGCGCTCGGCAAGGGCTACCACCTGTTGCGCGTGCTCCCGGTCTCCAGCTGCCTGACCTCCGCGCAGCTCGAGACCTGCGTGGCCGATCTGGTCCGGCGCGGGGTCCCCGACGACGGCACCGACGCGCCGGGCACCGCGCGCGGATTCTGCGAGGCGCCCTACCGCCTGCAACCCACCACCGTCGACGAGGTCATCGTGCTCCGCCTCGGTCCGCAGGACGGCGGGGTCACTCCGGCCTGCCCATGATCCTCGACGCCGCGGCCATCGCCACCCTCTACCGGTCGCACGGGCACGTCGTGCTCCGGCGGGCGCGCACGGTCCTCGGCAGCGAGGCGGACGCACGTGAGGCGCTGCAGGACATCTTCACCGCGCTGGTCCGGAATCCGGACTCCGTCCGCTCCGCCGGCTCCATCGTCGGCTGGCTCTACCAGGCCACCACCCATCACTGCCTGAACCAGCTGCGCAAGGCGCGCACCGGCGCCCGGGTCCTCGAGCTGCACGTGCGGCCGGGGATGGCCGAGTCGGGAGGCCCACGGGGCGAGGCCGCCGCCGAGGTGCGCCGTTTGCTGGCGCTGCTGCCCGAGGACGTGGCAGCGGCCGTCGTCTACCACCACCTGGATGGGATGACCCACGCCGAGGTGGCCGAGCTCCTCGGCTGCTCGCGTCGTCAGGTGGGCTACCTCCTCGAGCGCGCCCAGGGACTCTGGGACCGCGCGGAGCAGACCGCATGAATCTCGCCGCCACCCCGCTCAGCTGGAATGCCTGCCTCTCCGCCCTTCGCCTCGACCGGTGGATGATGGGCGAGCTCGATGCCACCGACGCCGAGACCGTCGGCAGCCACGTCGCATCCTGCGCCACGTGCAGCACGGCCGTCGCCGGGATGCGCGGCGTGCGCGAGGAGGTCCGCGCGCTCCCGCTGCCGCTCGCGCTGGTCCGCCGCCCCGAGTCCCGTCGCCGCTTCGCCACCGGCGCGGTCGCCGGGCTCGGGCTCGCC
This sequence comes from Myxococcaceae bacterium, assembly GCA_036489275.1. Taxonomy (GTDB): domain Bacteria; phylum Myxococcota; class Myxococcia; order Myxococcales; family Myxococcaceae; genus RPRB01. The sequence goes on from DASXGF010000134.1 coordinate 997, forward strand.
CTGGCCGCCTCGCTGGTCCTCGTCCTCCGCGCGCCGCCGGCCACCGAGCGCGCGAAGGGCCCGGGTCTCGGCCTCGCCATGTACGTCCAGCACGGGGCCGAGGTGCGCCGCGCGGGTCCCGGCGAGACCGTCTCCCCCGGGGACGCGGTCCGCTTCGCGGTGAGCACGCCGGCGCCGGCCTACGTCGCGGTGCTGAGCGTCGATCCGGCGGGGAGGGCCTCGGTGTACTTCCCCCAGGCCGACCGCGCGGCGCAGGTGCCCGCGGGGAGCGAGGTCCCGCTGCCGCTCGGCACTCGCCTGGACGCGACCACCGGTGAGGAGCGGCTGCTCGCGCTCTTCTGCGCCTCTCCGGTGGAGCTCGAGCCGATTCGCCGGGCGCTGGAGCGCGGCCACGACGGCGCGCCCCTGCCTGCCGACTGTCAGGGTCTCCGGTGGAGCTTCGTCAAGCGCTGATTGCCCTCCTGCTGTCGCTGCTCCCGGCCGCCGCCTCGGCGGAGGTGGATCGGTACGCCGTGGTGGTGGGGAACGACCTCGGCCAGCCGCCGGACCTCCCTCTGCGCTACGCGGAGATGGACGCGGCGCGGGTGGTCTCGGTGCTGCAGGAGGTCGGCGGCGTCCGGCCGGAGAACACCGTCCTGCTCCAGGGCAAGGATGCGGACACGGTCCGGCGCGCGCTGATCGCGGTCAACGAGCGCGTCCGCACCTCCGGGCGTCCGACGGTGCTCCTGGTCTACTACTCCGGCCACGCCGACGCGGGGGCGCTGCACCTCGGGAACAGCCGCCTCGAGCTCGCCGAGCTGGAACAGCTGGTGCGTGGTTCCGCCGCCGGGTTCCGTCTGCTGATTCTCGACGCCTGTCGCTCCGGGGCGCTCACCCGGGTGAAGGGCGGAACGCCGATTCCCCCCTTCGAGATCCGGCTCGGAGAGCGGGTGGCCGGCGAGGGCGCGGTGTTCCTCACCTCCAGCTCGGCCTCCGAGGACAGCCAGGAGTCGGACGAGCTCAAGGGGAGCTTCTTCACCCACGCGCTGCTCTCCGGGCTCCTGGGCGCGGCGGACGAGAACGGCGATGGGCGCGTGACGCTCGACGAGGCCTACCGCTACGCCTACGAGACGACCCTGCGGGCCTCCAGCCGCACGTGGGCCGGCACCCAGCACCCGACCTTCCAGTACGACGTGCGCGGCTCGGGCGATCTGGTGCTGGCGGTGCTCGACACGAAGTCCCCGACGCGGGCCTGGCTCGAGCTGCCGGCGGGGAAGAGCTGGATCCTCTTCCAGGAGAACTCCGAGGGCTCGGTCATCGGCGAGGTCGGAAGCGCGGACCGGGTGCGGCGCCTCTCGCTCCGCGCAGGGAAGTACTACGTCCGCGGCCGCGGTTCCGAGGTACTGCTCGAGGGGACGGTGGCGGTGGCGCCGGGCTCCACCACGGCGCTGGACGAGTCGAAGCTCCAGCGGACTGCTTACGCGCGGCTGGTGCGCAAGGGCGAGGGCACGAGGGACTCGGTGGTGTCGCTCGAGGCGGAGGTACGGATGCGTACCTCGCTGGTGAGCGACGCGGGCCTGTGTCCCGGGATCGCGGTCGGCCTGGCGATCGCGCTGCGGCCGGTGACGCTGGTCCCGCGGGTGGCCTGGTGCCGGACCGGGTACACGAGCAGCGAGGGGCTCGCGGCGACGACGGACCAGTTCGACGTCGAGCTGCAGGCCTCGCACGTCTGGGACCTGGCGCCGGTGTCGATCGAGGTCGGGCTGACGGTGGGCGCGGCGCTCTTGAACCAGTCGTTCAAGACCTCGGGCGTGGCGCCACCGCGGACCACCGCGGCGCTGCAGCTGACTCCGGCGGTGGCGGTGAGCCGCGACCTCGGGTCCCGGACGTACATCTACCTGACGGTCGCCGGGGCGACGTATCTGTTCAAGAGCGAGTCGAGCACGAGCGACGCGACGAGCTTCGGGCCCTCGTTCGCGGTGAGGGTGGCGCTGGGGTTCGGGTACCGGTTCTAGTGCCGCGCGGAGGCGCTCACCCCGCCGGGCGGTAGTGCGTGTAGGCGACCCAGGCCAGCGCGTCGAGGCTCGGAACCTCGAAGCGGGCGCCGGTGCGCTTCCGCCAGCCGGTCACCCAGCTCCGGAAGGCCTCGAGCTGCTCCGCCCCGGGAGCGATGACGGGCCGGGCAGTCTTGAGCCGATTCATCGCGTCGAGGGGATCGACGCCTCCGGCGACCAGCGTGCACAGCGCCAGCAGCGCGCTCCGGCCGATGCCGTGCTCGCAGTGGATGAGGACCCGCGTGCCGGCGTCCAGCCTCTCCCGGACCCAGACGACCCCGTCGTCGATCATCCGCGGGGCGATGGCGCAGCAGTCCTCGGTCGGCAGATGGAGGAACTCGAGGCCGTGCACCCGGAGGGTCGCCTCGTCGTCGCAGCGCTCCTCCCGGAGATCCACCACCGCGCCGATGTTCTGCCGCCGCGCGAGCTCCTCCGCGGCCTCCATCGGAAAGCTCCCTCCGACGGCGAGGCGCTCGTCGATCCAGTCGAAGTTGAGAGGGAATTGCATGGCCCGCGCGCACGATACGCACGACGCGCGCTGCGGTGCGACGCCCCGGCGCCTGCACGGCCGCTCCCCTGCCCCGGACCAGCCTCCTACGATCCGGGCCGCGCTGCGAGTCTGGCCTCGTCCGTGGCCAGGGCCCCCACGACGTCCGGCACCGGGCTCAGCGCCACCAGCTGCCGGGCGACGGCGATCCCGCTCCGGTCCCCGCGCCCGAGCAGCCACTGTGCGTGCTCGGCGACGAGCGCGAGCTGCAGCGACCGCCCCACGGCCATCGCGAACCGCCGGGCCCCGCCCTCCGTCTCCGCCGGGCTGCCCTGGTTGGCGACGCTGAACCACCCGCCCGCGGCGTCGAGCAATGCGCGGGCCCGATCCCTGACGGGGATCAGCGCCGGGTCGGTGGCCGCAAACAGGGCCCGCGACAGCTCGCCATCCACGTCGAAGAGTCCCGCCTCCCCGGAGAGCGCCCGCAGCAGATCCAGCGAGAGGACGTTGGTCGTCCCCTCCCAGATGGGCAGCACCTGCGCGTCCCGGAGCAAGGCGGGGAGCCCGGTGTCCTCGATGTACCCCGCACCGCCGAACGCCTCGAGCACCTCGCTGGCGTGGGCCACCGACTGCTTTCCGGTGAGGAGCTTGGCGATCGGCTGGAGGATCCGCACCAGCCGCCGCTCCCAGTCGGTGGCCTCGCCCGCCTCGACCCGGCCGAGCAGCTCGAGCAGACGGAAGGTGAGGAGGAACGCCGCCTGGTACTCGGCCTCGAGCTCGGCCAGCGTCTGCACGTGCAGCGGCTTGTCGGCCAGCCGCCCCCCGAAGGCCGAGCGCCGTCCGGCGTAGTCGCGCGCCAGGGCGACACCCCGCCGCATCGAGCAGACCGCGCAGAGCGCGTTCCACGTTCGGGTGATCTGGAGCATCGGCGCGATCGCCCGGACGCCGTCGGACAGGCCGGCGACCGGTATGGCGACCGCTCCGTCCAGCTCCACCTCGGCCGTGGGGAGCATCCTGGTCCCGAGCTTGTCCTTCAGCCTGAGCACCCTGAGCCCGTTGGGCGCGCCGTCCGCGCCGCGGAGCTCGAGGTAGAAGAGCGCCAGCCCCTTCCCGCCGCCCGGGTTGCCCTCGGGACGCGCCAGGGTGAGCGTCATCTCGCTGGTGGTCGCCGAGGTGAACCACTTGGTGCCGTGGAGCCGCCACCGGTCGCCGTCGCGCACCGCCCGGGTCAGACTCTGCCCGACGTCCGAACCCCCGGTCCGCTCGGTCATCCACTGCCCGCTGGTCCAGGCCCGTGCCGGATCCCGGCTGGTCAGCCGCGGCACCGCGCGCTCCACCAGCGCCGCGTTCTCGTGGGCGACGAGCGTGGTCACCGCGCCGTCGCTCATCGCCAGGGGGCAGGTGTAGATGGAGCTCGAGGGCCCGAAGAGGTGGACCAGCGCCCCCTGGTGGATGCGGGAGAACGCGCCCTGCGCCCGCTCGTGGGGAATCGCCACCAGCCCGAACTCCGCCGCGACCTCGGCAAAGGCGCGCCAGGCCTCGGGGACCCGGATCTCGTCCACCCGGCGGCCCCAGGGGTCGTAAGGCACGAGCTCGGGCTCGTCGCGGCGGGCCCGCATCGACAGCTCGAAGAGGGTCGTCGCGGCCAGCTCGCCCATCTCCCGGAGCTCGGGCTCGATCGCCCGGCGCACCGGGTCCGGCAGCGTGCGCTCCAGCCAGCTCCGGAGCAGGAGGTCGCCGTCGTACTGGTTCCCGAGACGGGGCGGATCCTGGAAGAAGTCCATCGCCACCGGATCATCCCCGCGACGCGCGAGCCGTACAACTGAACGCAGGCGTGTTCAGATGACGACGCGTGAGGACCCGGCCGAGACCCCTGTGGACGTGCCTTACACTTCCACCAGGGCGAAGCGCTGCTCGGGGGTGGTCTTCGCCAGCAGCGGCATCGCCACGTTCAGCACCCGGATGCCGCCCGGAGTCTTCCCCTCGCGCGACCCGAAGTGCGAGTGCCCGTGGAAGACCACCGCGGCGCCGTAGTGATCGATCGGGTAGGCCAGCCGGCTCGTCCCGAGGAAGGGCATGATCTCCGCCTGCTCTCCCACGCAGGTATCCACGATCGGGCTGTAGTGGAGCATCACCACCTTCTTCGACGTCTCCAGCTGGCCCAGCGCCGCCTCGAGCTTGAGGGACTCGCTCACCCCCTCCTGGACGAAGGCCTTGGTCGGCGACTCGCCGAAGGCCTGGAGGGTGGCCCGGCCGAATCCGCCGCCGAAGCCCTTGATGCCGGCGACCCCGAGTGTCTTCTCGTACACGTAGTGGTCGCCGTCGAGGACGTGCACGTTGGCCTTGCTCAGCTCGGCACAGACTCCCTTGATGGCGCCGGCCTCGTAGTCGTGGTTGCCGAAGACCGCCACGCAGGGGATGCGCAGCGCCGAGAGATCCTCGGCCAGCGTCCGCGCCTCCTCGGGCGTGCCGCGGTCGGTGAGGTCGCCGCAGAGCAGCAGCACGTCGGCGACCTCGTTGACGTGCTTCACGAAGTTCCGGAAGCGGCCGTGCTGATCCTCCCGGCAGTGGAGGTCACCCGTCGCCGCGACCCGGACCGTGGATTTCTGGTCCCGTGCCACCGATCGCACCTCGTTCGCGCTCGTCGCGCTCACGGCCGCTGGCGTATCCCCAGCGGTCGATGTCCAGCCGGTAGTTGACCCGGCTCAGGAGATCCCCCCGGCAGACCCGCTCCTCATCCACGCCGGTCTTCAGCGTCTCCACGGTCCGGGAGAGCAGATCGGTCATCACCCGGTCAGGGACGACGTCCCGGTCACTCGGGTAGGCGAAGCGGAAGAGCATCAGCTGGGCCAGGAGCACCTCCCAGTAGCGCTCGAAGCGCACGAGGACGTGGTCCCAGTCCAGCTTCGGCCCGACGGCGCGGAGGAGGTGGTTCACGTCCGCTCCGTCGAAGCGCTCGCGCTCCATGACGAAGCCCTTGCTCCAGAGCATCTCCTCGGCGGGCACGAGCTGGACCGCCTGGCCGAAGACCCGGCCCGGGAGCGCGCGCTCGAACCAGGCCTCGTCCACGATCGCCACCCCGTTCCCCGAGCTGAAGATCAGGTCGACGAAGTACTCGCCCTTGAACCCCTTGGCGAGCCATCCTTCGGGATGGTGCTCGGTCCGCCAG
>DASXGF010000142.1:0-5994 GCA_036489275.1 Myxococcaceae bacterium
CGACTCAGGCCAGACCCTGCGCCCGACGCCCGTAACGAGGTGTCTGACACCCCCACCCAGGCCCAAGCCCGCGGCGCGACGCCCGTAACGAGGTGTCTGGCACCTCGACTCAAGCACCGCGACTCAAGCCCAGCCCCGACCCGACCCCGCGCCCAACGCTCGTAACGAGGTGTCTGCACCCCAGCCGCACCCCCAGCCAGGCCCAACCCCGCGGCGCGACACCCGTAACGAGGTGTCTAGCACCGCCACCCGAGCGCCTCGACCCGGCCCGAGCCAGCCGCCAGTTCTCACCCTTCCTCAGGCCCCTCAGGCTGCGGCCGGCGCCGCCTGAGCCGCCGGGCCGGGGAGCAGTCGCAGCACCACCATCCCCGAGATCCCCGAGACCAGCGATCCGACCAGCACCCCGAGCTGCGCCTGCTTCAAGAGCTCGGCGTCGTGCCCGAAGGCCAGGTGCGCGATGAACAGGGCCACCGTGAACCCGATCCCCGCGATCATCGCCACCCCGTAGACCCGGCTCCAGGAAGCTCCCCCCGGCACGTCCGCCACTCCCAGCTTCACCGCCGCGAAGGTGAAGGCGAAGATCCCCAGCTGCTTCCCGACGAACAGCCCCACCGCCACGCCCAGGAACACCGGCTCGGTCAGGTGCGCGACCGTCATCCCCGCCACCGACACCCCAGAGTTCGCCAGCCCGAACAGCGGAAGGATCAGGAACACCACCCAGGGATGCAGGACGTGTTCGAACCGCTGCAGCGGCGGCACCGCTTCCCGGACCTCGTCGCGCAGGTAGAGCAAGTCGCCGGTGTCGAGCTGCTCGCCCCCCTCGAGCGTCTGCCCCGAGTGGTGGCGGACCGCCCCCAGCACCTCTCGCACCGGCCGCCGGGCCACCGCGGGGATGAGCAGCCCCAGCGCCACTCCGGCCAGCGTCCCGTGCACGCCCGCATCGTGGAACGCGAACCACATCGCCACCCCCGCCACCCCGTACACCACCCAGCTCTCCACCCCGACGCGCCCCGCCGCGTACACCACGAGGACCAGCAGGGCCACCCAGCCGAGCCCCAGCACGCTCAGGCCACCTCCGTAGAAGAGGGCGATCACCAGGATGCCGACGATGTCGTCGAAGATCGCCAGCGCCGTCAGGAACACCAGCAGCCCCCGCGGCACGCGCGTGCCGAGCAGCACGACGCATCCGATGGAGAACGCGATGTCCGTCGCCATCGGGATCGCCCAGCCGGCCTCTCCCGGAGTCCCCCGGTTCAGGCCGAGGAAGATGATCGACGGCAGCAGCACTCCGCCGATGGCGGCGATCGCCGGGAGGACTGCCTGACGGACCTTGCGGAGCTCCCCCTCGACGAGCTCGCGCTTGATCTCCATCCCCACGACGAAGAAGAAGAGCGTCATCAGCCCGTCGTCGATCACCTGACGCAGGCTGGCCTGGAAGCCGAGCGGCCCGAACCTCACCTCGACCGGGGTCGTCCACAGGCGCTCGAAGCCCGCGCCCCACGGCGAGTTCGCCAGCAAGAAGGCCAGCAGCGCTGCCCCGAACAGCACGATGCCCCCCGCGGCCTCCGTCCGGGCGAAGGCCCGCACCGGATCGAGGACCAGCGACTGGAAGAGCGGCGGCGGGCGGCGGTGCGCGGGCTCGGCCATGGACGCCGGGGAACATACCGAGAAGCGGGCCGAGGCGACCCCTCGGCAATGCCTACCTCACGACCTTCGGGCAGCTGCTCGGCATCGGAGACGACGCGGTCATCTTCTTCGAGCTGGAGACCACCGCTCCGGCACCGGCGAGGACCCTCGTCGCCGAGTGGCACCAGACGCGGAACGGACGCATCGTCCGCGCCCGCTCCGCGTTCGACGGGCGTCCGTTCGCCGCCTCAGCGCGTGCTGAGCACCTCGGCGTCGTCGCGCCGGTTCGCCGCGTGCGACTCGGCGGCGTGCCCCGAGGCGACCGGGCGCTCCTCGCCGTAGCTGATGGTGTCCACCCGCGAGGCCGACACCCCGAGGTCCACCAGGTACTTCCGCGCCACCTCCGCCCGCCGCTGGCCGAGCGCGAGGTTGTACTCGGTCGTCCCGAGCTCGTCGCAATTGCCCGCGATGCGGATGCGCGCCGCCGGGTGCGCCTTCATCGCCTTCGCCAGCACCTGCAGCTTCTGGCGGCTCTCGCCGGTGAGCTGCGCCTGGTCGAACTCGAAGTGAGCGATCGGTCCGGAGAGGATCCGTGTCAGCTCGGCCGTGTCGTCGGTCTTGCTCTGGGCCGGAGCCTCCGCCACAGGGGGCGCTGCCTGGGCCACCACGGGCGGGGCCGGAGCCTCGGCCACTTGCTGGTGCGCACAGGCGACCAGCGCGAGGGGAGTCAACCAGAGGACACGGAGAGCACGGCGCATGTGAGGACCTCCTGGGGCAGCGAGCGGTCGAGGGAACGCTCGATCCCCGTACCGCAATCCCGCCCGGGAGAAAAGACTCGTGGGGTCCCATGCATATCGGGGGCCGACGGTGCTCCTGCCCCCGCGTTGCGCTAGGGTTCCGCTCCCTCGGTGAGAGCCCTCCTCCAGCGCGTTCGCGAGGCCTCGGTGACGGTCGAGGGGCGAAAGGTGGGTGCGATCGGCCCTGGCCTCCTGGTGCTCCTCGGGGTGGGCAAGGGCGACGCCGAGGCCGATGCGGTCGCGCTGGCCGACCGCATCGCCGGCCTCCGCATCTTCGAGGACTCCGCGGGGAAGATGAACCTCTCGCTCCTCGACACCCACCGGGCGGCCCTGGTGGTCAGCCAGTTCACGCTCTACGCCGACACCCGGAAGGGCCGCCGCCCGAGCTTCATCGACGCCGCCCCACCCGACGAGGCTCGCCGGCTCTACGCCCGCGCCTGCGAAGCGCTGCGGTCGCTGGGCGTTCGCGTCGAGGAAGGGGTGTTCGCAGCCGAGATGCAGGTCGCCCTGGTGAATGACGGTCCGGTCACCATCTGGTTGGACCAGCCTCCGTCGGCTCCGACTCGGTGACCTGCCCGCCCTCGCGGGTGACCAGCGAGGTGAGCCCGTGTCCGGCCGTCGCCGCGTTCCGGACGAGGCGGCTCAGCTCCCCCACCTCGCGGACCCAGCCCCCCGCCGTCGGACCCAGGCCGCTGAAGGCCACGCTCAGCGCCGGCGCATCGGGCGCGTCCCCCGACCAGTACGCGAGCAGCTCGTCGGACTCCCGCAGGCTCACCGGCCCGAGGCGGCTCCGCTCCCGCCCGAGGAGGTTCCGGAGCTGCTCGTCCAGCCGCCGCGCCCAGGCCTGCACCGCGTGCGACGGGCGGTAGCTCCAGTCGGCGATGGCCAGGCTCTCCGGCGGCGCGTAGGTGCTCCGGCCCACCGTCACCAGCACCTGGTCCGGCGGGAAGAGCGGGAACGGGTCCCAGATGCCGGCGATGAGCGCCACCGGCCCGCTCCGGATGACCTTCCCCAGCCAATCCTCGCGGAAGCGCTCGGCAGCCTTCGGGTCGGCGTAGGGGTAGCTCGGGTCCTGGAGCATCAGCGCGACGTGCAGCGCCAGCTCGTAGCTGGCGGCGTAGCCCGGATGCTCGCGGGCGACGTGCCAGCCGTCGCGACGCCGTTCCCACTCGACGAAGAGCAGGATGTGCACCAGCTCGAGCCACTCCTCGTCCACCAGGCCGAAGAAGCTGCCGCCCACCGTGCGGTCCAGGACCCGTCCCAGGAGCCAGGACACGCGCTCGTCGGCGATCCACTCGAGGAGCTTTCCCAGCCCGCTCGCGGCGTCCACCACGCCGACGGCGAACGCCGGGAACACAACCTCCTCGAGGAACACGTCGTGGACCGGTCGGATGACCAGGTTCACGCCCGGGCGTCTTCCTCGGCGATCAGCGCGTAGATGCGCCCCGCGTCCGGCGCCTGGAGGATGGAGTCCCGGAACGCCGGGTTCCTGAACAGCCGGGAGATCCGGGCGAGGGCCTTCAGGTGGATCCCGGCCGAGTTCTCGGGGGCCACCAGGGCGAAGAAGAGCTGGGTCGGCTTCCCGTCGATGGACGAGAAGTCGACCCCCTGGTGGGCCACGCCGAAGGACGCGTAGAGGCGGGGCAGACCGGCGAGCTTCCCGTGGGGGATGGCCACGCCCTCTCCTATGCCGGTGGTGTTCAGCTTCTCGCGCTCCGCGAGCACCTCGAGCACCCGGCCACCGTTCAGCGGCGGATAGGCCGCAGCGAGGGCGTCGGCGAGCTCACGGAGGATGTCCTGCTTCGTCCGCCCGTTGAGCTCGGGGATCACCGCCTGAGGGCTGAGAAACTCGGTGATCTTCATGTGCTCGAACGCACGCCAGCGCGGGACCCCGGCCAGCACCGCTGGGAACGTCCGCGCGAGATAGCCCGTGCTCGGCAGCGGCGCAAGGCTACGCCCCTCGGGAAAAGACGGATCGGACCGCGGCGCTCCGGCGGTCAGGCTGCGCCGTCCAGCGCCTGTTCCTCTTCCTCGGGCCGGATCTCGCTCTGCTGGTGGTGCACCCAGGCGCGGCGATGGTGGTGCTTGGCGCGGTCCTTGTCGCGCCGCATCTGCTCCTCGACGCAGTCCACCGCGAGGTCGACCGAGGCGTACATGTCCGGCGTCGAGACTTTCGCCCGGAGCACCAGCGCTCCGTGGATGAAGGTGACGTCCGCGTGGTGGATGTGCCGTTCGAGGTTCATCACCACGTGCGCCGTGCACGCCCTTTCCAGATTTCTCGCCAGCCGCTCCAGCCTTTCGCGCGTGTGGTCCTTCAGGGACTCGGACGCCTCGAAGTTGCGGAAGGTGATGGCGAGGTGCATGGCGCGGGGCCTCCAGGGTGATGGGTGGGGGGTGAACGTCACATGACAGCCACGATGACAGATCGGCTTCGGCCCGGGCGCAACCCCGCCTGGAACCCCGTTCAGGGGCCGGCGTTCCCTGCAGGACCGGGGTCCCGAGGGGGGCACTGACCGGGGCACTCTCCGCGGAGCCCGGGCAGATCACTCCGGGCGGGCCGGCCCGGGTCGGGCGGTGGCCTTCCCCGGCGGGGTCGGGGACCTCGGGACGGCCGTCGACGGGCTCTTCGAGGGCAGAACTGCCCACGCGCCCGGTCAGCGGCTGGCCTGGCTCACCAACGACTTCGGGTCCACCCAGTCCAGGGCCGCCGAGACGGCGAAGCGCGGCCCCTTGGAGTGGAAGGTGAGGCGGTGCGCGTCCTCGGAGACGGCCCCGGCGCCCCAGGCGGTGTACTCCCCGTCGAGGAGCAGCAGGCCCTGCACGACCGACCAGCGGCCGCGGCGCTCGCCGAAGGAGTAGCTGCCGTCACCCCGGAGGACGAGGGTCGCGAAGGTGCTGGTCACCGGCGAGCCGTCGATGGAGTACCCGGTCATCTGGTACCGGGCGAGCACGCCGGCCTCGGGGTCGATGGGCAGGACCTCGAAGGGCGTCGGCCGGGGGGCCTGGGCCAGGGACCCCGTCTGGCGCACGTCCAGGGCGACCGAGACGCTGCTCACCCCGGTGACCCGGACCTCGTAGGTTGCGCCGCTGCCGTCCCGGGCCTCGCAGGTGGCGCCGGGCACCACCGGCGACTTCGACCCGAAGGCGTCTCCGGAGACGCAGCGGATGCCGTAGCGGGCGTTCAGGAGGCGAGACTGGACCACCAGGTCGGCCGAGGCGGGGTCGGCGAGGGCCTGGGTGCGCAGCTCGATGCCGCGCGAGAGGGGAACGAGAACGGGCGCGGCCTGGACGGCGGCTGGCACCAGGGTGAGTGCGAGGAGCAGGGAGCGCATGGTCGAGGGGCTTCCTGCCTGCAGGCCCCGGGCCGAGGGCTCTTCAGAGGGATGGCCGACTGCCCACCATGGGTTCTTTCATGCGCCCGGGTGTTGCCGGACCTGCGCGACGAGCCAGATCCGGTTGACATGTGCGTCGGTCCCACCTACGGGACGGCCCCCTCTCCCTGATGAAACGACTCCTCGCTCCCGTCCTCCTGGTGGTCCTTCTCGCCTCCCCGGCCGTCCGTGCCGACGAA
>DASXGF010000253.1:0-2900 GCA_036489275.1 Myxococcaceae bacterium
CGCCGGCCTCCGCTTCGCGCATCCGGTCGTGCTCGCCGCGGGCTTCGACAAGGACGCCGAGGCGGTGGCGGGCTTCTTCGCCGTCGGATTCGCCGGCGTCGAGGTGGGAACGGTAACGCCGCGGGCCCAGCCCGGGAACCCGTCGCCCCGGCTGTTCCGCATCCCCGAGGCGCGCGCGCTCATCAACCGGATGGGGTTCAACAACCACGGCGCGGACGCCATGGCCGCACGGCTCCGTGCGCTCGGCCGGCGCCCCGGGCCCGTGGGGGTCAATCTGGGGAAGAACAAGGACACGCCGCTCGAGCGGGCGGTGGAGGACTACGTGGCCGGCGTGGAGAAGCTCGGCGCGCTCGCCGACTACGTGGTGGTCAACGCGAGCTCACCGAACACGCCCGGACTCCGGCAGCTCCAGCAGGCCGAGCCGCTCCGCGCGCTGCTCTCCACGGTGCACACGCGGCTCGCATCGGTCGCGCCTGGAAAGCCGCTGTTCCTGAAGATCGCCCCGGACCTCGGGCCCGAGGAGGTCGAGTCCATCGTCGACGTCGCGGTCGAGCTGGGCATCGCCGGGCTCGTCTGCACCAACACCACCCTCGGCCGGCCGGGCATCACCGGGCCCGTCGCTGCCGAGGCGGGAGGGCTGTCCGGCGCGCCGCTGGCTCCGCTGGCGCTGGAGACGCTCCGCCGGGCCGCGGCGCGCGGGCGGGGACGTCTCGCGCTGTGGGCCTCCGGTGGGGTGTTCACCGCCGAGGACGTGCTGCAGCGCCTCGAGGCGGGAGCGGACCTGGTCCAGGTCTACACGGCGTTCATCTACGAGGGACCGGGGTTCGTCTCGAGGCTGCTGGGCGACATCCGGGCGCGGCTCCAGGACCGCGGGATCACCGCCCTGTCCGCCGTCCGCGCCGCGCGCGCAGCCTGACCGCCGGAAGTTCCGTGCCAGACGAGGCCTCTCGAACCGGCGTCCTCGCCCAAACGAGTTCTCTGAGACGTCGTCTCCGTCCGAGTTTCAAATGGTTGCAGGCGTGGGTCCCGGCGCGCGCGCGGCCGGAGCCGGCCCACGAGTCGCGGAAGTTCCGTGCCAGACGAGTTCTCTGAGATGTCGTCCGGGCCCGAGTTTCGCCGCCTTACGGCGTCGGGCCGTCCGTGCGCGCGTCGGGAGGCGAGACCGGCTCGGGCTCGCGCCCCTGGTCGTCGCGCGCGGGCTCACCGACCAGCGGCGAGACGCTGTCCGGCGCGTCGCGGGAGGTCTCGAGATCGTAGAGGACACCGTCGACCGCGACGAGCGTGCTCATGCCTCCCCCACCTCACGGCCCGTCCACCGCACGCCCCGCGCCGCGTTTTCTTGCATCACCCGCCGCTCCTCGGCCTCGGCCGCGAGCCCCGCCGCCAGCCGCTCCCAGCTCCGGCGGCCCCAGACCCAGCCGGTCAGGAGCGCCCAGGCGCCTCCCAGGACGGTGAGCTGAATCGTCGCGTCCGCCGCGTGCCGTGGCGCCGCGAAGCGCTGCACCACCTCGAGGCAGAGGCATGCCGCGGCCGCGAAGAGGCCGCAAGCCCGCCACACCGAGAACCGCTTGCCGAGCCGCGACGGACCGAACCTCCCGAGGCTGACCACGGCCGCGGCCCCGCTCACCGCCGCCGCCAGCGCCACGAGCCCCACCCCTGCCGCGTGGGCGAACGACTCGCCGTCCTCCGACAGGTCCAGCATCAGCGCCAGCCCGGCCAGCCCCGCCGGCACGAGCGTCTCTCCCCATTCCTTCCACCGCCGATCGATCCCCATCACCCACCCCATGAAGCTGCCATGACCGGCCCGGGCTCCCCGGCCTCGAGCACGTCCTCCCGCTCCGCCACCCGCTCCGTCGCTCCGGCCAGCCCGAAGAGGACGAAGAGATGCGGGGCGACCAGCGATCCCGAGAAGCAGTTGCAGAGGAGATAGCCGGCGACGCTCGCCCCGATGCCGCGCGCCAGCCAGCCGATCTCCGGATCCCGTCCCGCGCGGAACACCGCCCCGGTCGCGCTCCCGGCGAAGGTCAGGAAGAGGAAGAAGCCCACCCAGCCCAGCTCGGCCAGGGTGTCGAGGAAGATGTTGTGGGCCACCAGCGGATGCTCGCGAACGTCGGGCGGGGCGTAGAGCGTCCAGGCCTCGCGAAACGCGCCTCCCCCCACGCCCCGGAGCGGGTGGTCGAGGTTGACCGACGAGGCCACCTGCCAGGCATGGACCCGTCCCTGCGCCGACTGGTCCTCCTGGAACTCCTCGAGCGTGTCGTTCCGCTCCCAGTAGGTCGCCGGGGCGAAGATGGCCACGCCCACCGCCAGCGCCGCCGCGAGCACCAGCGCCTTGGTGCGCTGCGTCCGCTCGCGCACCGCCCAGACCAGGCCGCCGAACACGAGCCCGAGGAACCCGCCCCGGGAGAAGGTCAGGACGATGCAGGTGACAGTCAGGAGCACCGACACCACGCAGAACAGGCGGATCCACCAGCGCATCCCCGGCCGAGCGATGAAGGCCACCGCGAGCGGGACGGTCAGGGCGAGGTACTCGGCGAGGTAATTCGGGTCGCCGTACGCGCCGAGCCACAGCGTCCGGAACCCCTGGCTGAGCTCATCCCCGGAGACGTAGCGAAGGATGCCGCCGACGCTGGTGACGATCGCGCCCCCCACCAGGCAGAGGCAAAGGATGGCCAGCCGCCGCGGCGTGGTCGCGAGGTTCACCACCAGGAACCAGGCCACCGCCACCTTCACCACGAGGAGCAGCCAGGTGTCGGTGACCGCCGGGTCCAGGGACCACAGGTGTGAGGCCGCGGCCCAGACCAGCAGGGCGACCAGCGCGCCGCCGCGCACGCCGTCCCAGTGGAGGGGAATCCTTCGTCCCACGTGCTCGAGGAGCAGCAGCCCGAGGGCCCCGAAGC
>DASXGF010000208.1:0-1506 GCA_036489275.1 Myxococcaceae bacterium
ATCGGGCAGGTCGCCGAGCGGCTCGACTGCTCGGGAGTTCCCTACGTGGTCACCCTCTCCGGCGGCGATCGGATCCGGACCCGGGCGGTGGCCGCTGCCTCCGGAGCCGTCTACCGCAAGCTCGACCTCCGCGGCCGGGAGAGATTCGACAACGCCGGCGTCTACTACGGGGCGACCTTCGTCGAGGCGCAGGTATGCCGCGGCGAGGAGGTGGCCGTGGTGGGCGGCGGAAACAGCGCCGGGCAGGCGGCCGTGTACCTGTCGGGGATCGCCCGCCATGTCCAGATGCTCGTTCGCGGGTCGGGCCTCTCCGAGAGCATGTCCCACTACCTGATCCTGCGGATCGAGGAGAGCCCGCGGATCACCGTTCGCACCTGCACCGAGGTGGTGGCCTTGATCGGAGACCGGACGCTGGAACGGATACGCTGGCGGAACATGAAGACTGGCGAGGAGGAGGAACGGCCCATCCATCACCTGTTCTGCATGACCGGTGCGGAGCCGAACACCCGATGGCTCTCCGGTTGCGTCGTGCTCGACCCGAGAGGATTCGTGAAGACCGGCCAGGACCTGCGCGCGGACGAGCTGGAGCGCTCCGGGTGGGCGCTGCCCCGGAGCCCGTACTTGCTCGAGTGCTCGCGGCCGGGTGTGTTCGCGCTGGGCGACACTCGGGCAGGGAACGTCAAGCGGGTCGCCTCCGCGGTCGGGGAAGGGAGCATCTGCGTGCAGCTCGTGCACCGGGTGCTACTGGGCTGAACTGGCGGCCATCAGGTTTCAGCACCCCGTCTCATTGCGCTCGGCGACCAGACGCCCGAGGGTCCTCACCGCTCCTTCGCGCTGCTCGGACCAGGCATCCCCGAAACCGACCCGGACGAAGTTCTTGCACGCCGGGTGCGTCGAGAACATCGCGCCGGGCGCGAGCCCCACGCCCTCCCGTCGGGCTCTTCGTCGCAGCTCGCGTCCATCGATGCTCCGGGGCAGCTGGACCCAGGTGACGCACCCGCCATCCGGAGCCTGGAAACATGACCCGGCGGGGAGCGCCTTGTGGAGCGCCTCGAGGAGCTGCCGGCACCGCTCGCTCAATGCCCGGCGCAGCCGCCGCAGGTGGGCGTCGTATCTGCCGCCCTTCAGGTACTCCGCAACCGCGGCCTGGTTGAGGGCGCTCGTGGGCCCACTGGACGAGGCCTGAAGCTCCACCAGCCGTGCACAGTACCGGCCCGCGGCGACCCAGCCCACACCGCCGCCTGGCTCGAGACTGTTCGCGAAGGTTCCCATGTGAAGCACGTGGCCGACCTGGTCGAAGGCCTTGGCTGGACGGGGCGCACGTGAGGAGAACCAGAGCTCGCCGTTGCTGTCCTCCTCGATGAGCGGTACCCCGCGCCGCTGCAGCAGCGCGACCAACGCCTGTTTTACTGAGTCCGGCATCGTCGTTCCCACCGGGTTACGGCAGCTGGTCATCAGGAGGCAGGCCTTCACCGTCTCGCACCTCAGCATCCGGTCGAACGCGTC
>DASXGF010000225.1:0-4126 GCA_036489275.1 Myxococcaceae bacterium
CGGTACCAGGTCCCCTTCCCGGGGACCTCCGCGGCGACGATGTATGGCGCGTAGCCCTTGTCGCGCAAGCGGCTGGCCTGGCGCTCGGCGTCATCCCGGTTGGGACTGGCCCCGAGCTGGAGGGTGAAGGCGCCGGCGGAGCTCGTGGCATCCGGCACCTTGGGAACGGACTGTGCCGCGGCGGGCGCGGAGCGGGTCGCCACCGACTCGACGTGGGCGGCGCGCGCGGGCTCGGCCTTCTTCTCCGGCTCGACCTTCGGCGCGGGCTTCGAATCGGCGACCGGAGTGGCCGGGGGGGGACGGGCGGCCGGCGTCAGCTTCGTCGCCGAGGTCGCGCTGGCGGTGGACGTGGGCGCGGCCGGGGCCGGTGCGCTCGACGTCGCCACCACCGCGGGCGGCGCGGCGGCCGGAGCGCGAACCACGGTCGGCGCAGGGGTGGCCGGCCTGGTCAGCTCCTCCTGGAAGGTGAGCGGCGGGGCCGCGCGGGCGCGCTCCAGCGCGTCGGACTTGTGGTCGAGCGCAGTGAGCAGATCCGGCGCCCGGTCGGCATGCGGAGTCCCGGCGAGCTTCTTGCCCACCAGCACGCCGAGGACGAAGACGGCGCCGAGCACGACGATCCCGCCGATGAGCAGGCTGACCACCTGCCGGCTGTCCAGCGACAGATCGTACTTCTCCCGCATCCGGTGGGTGTCGCGCATCAAGACACCAAGAGGATTACGCCCGGCTCCGTAGGGGGTCAAATTCCCCGGTGGTGGTTCCGCGCTCCCGCGACAGTGCGTCCCAGGCGCCGCATCCCGGGCAGCGGAAGTCGAAGGTACGGAAGCGTGCGCGACAGCTCCCGCATCGGAAGGCGAGGAGCGGATCCCCCAGGCGCCGAAGCACCTCGCGGTACTGGTCACGCACCGAGTCGAGCTGTCCGGTGGCGAGGAGCAGCTCACCCAGCGCGCGCCGGGCCTCCACCGATCTGGGCGTGCGGGAGACCGCGGCCTGCAGCACTCCCACCGCGTCCTGCGGCCGGCCGGCGCGGGCGAGGGCCTCGGCCCGGCTCAGCGACACCGGGAGCGCCCGTTCCCCGAGCGGCTCCTCCATCTCGCCCAGCCACCGCGCGCTGTCCTCCGGCGCCTCGCCGGCGTCGAGCGCGGCCCCGACTCCCTGCGCGGCGGTCTCCGGCTCGCGGGTCACCGCCTGCCGGGCAGCGGCGCGGGCACCCTCCCGGTCGCCGGACGCGAGCCGGGCCCGGGCGAGGGCGAGCAGCCCGTGCGCGCCGTCCGGGGCGAGGACCGTGGCGCGCTCGGCGAACGCGCGGGCCGCCGCCGGATCCGACCCCATGGTGGCCAGGGACTGCTCGGACAGCAGATGGGCCAGGACGTCGTCCCCGCTGCCCTGCTCCTTGACCACCAGCTCCTGGATCTCCACCGCCCGCGCCCAGTCGCGGCTCTCCTCCAGCAACCGCCGGAAGGCGACGAGCGCCTCGGGCTGGACCGGCGAGTCGGCGACCAGCGCCTCGAACGTCTCGCGCGAACGGTCCTGCATCCCGGCCCGGCGGTAGTCGAGCGCGAGCTCCAGCCGCGCCCGCCTCCGGACATCGGGATGCAGCTGTGGCTTGAGCAGCATGTTCTGTCCCAGGCGGATGGCCCAGGCCAGCTCCCCCTTGCGGCGCATCAGCGCGGCGAGCGCGAAGTAGGTCTCGGTCGTGCCGGTGTTGAGCTGCGCGGCGCGGGAAAGCTCGGCGATCGCGGCGTCGGGCTCGTCGGAGAGCACGTAGCGCACGCCGGCGAGATAGGCGCGGCTCGCATCCTCGGTGCTGCGCTTCCGCGACAGCGCTGCGAGCAGGCCGAGCACCGCCACCACGGCGGTGGCGGCGAGCACTGGAACCAGGAGACCGACGCCTTCCATCCGGGAAGAGTCCTCAGCGGCCGGCGAGCGCGGCCTCGAAGCGAGGCTGGAGCGCGTCCCAGGTCTGCGCCAGCGTCTCGATCATCACCTTGGTGTCTCCCACCACGGGCATGAAGTTGGTGTCTCCGCGCCAGCGCGGCACCAGGTGCCAGTGCAGGTGCCCCTCGATGCCGGCGCCGGCGTCGCGCCCGATGTTCATGCCGAGGTTCGCCCCGGCGGGCTTGTACACGTCGTTCACCACCCGTACCGCGATCTGGAGCAGCTGCTGCAGATCGTCCAGCTCCTCCTGCCCGAGCCCCGCGTAGTCACCGGTGTGCCGCAGCGGCACCACCATGAGGTGCCCGTTGTTGTACGGGTAGCGGTTGAGGATGGCGAAGCTGTGTGCCGTGCGGCCGATGATGAGGTTCCTCCGGTCCGCCTCCCGGCCGGTCTGCGCCGGGTAGAGGCAGAAGATGCAGCCCTCCTCGCGGGGCGCGTCGATGAACTCGCGCCGCCAGGGAGCCCAGAGGTGATCCATCAAGGATCCCCCACCGGGGGGGCGGGCATCAGGAGTCTCGGGCCCGGCGACGACAGCACCTCGGCCGCGCGGGAGGAGAGCGTGTGGACCAGCGACTGCGCCTCGTCGCCGAACATGGCGCGGAAGAGCGGCCGGTCCTTGCTGGGGTACTCGAGCCGCGGCTCTCCCTGCATGCCGGCCATCTTCCCCGCCTCGCGTGCGGCGTCCTGCAGGCCTCCCAGCTCGTCCACCAGCTTCAGCTCCTTCGCCTTCCGTCCGGTGAAGACCCGGCCGTCCGCGACCTTCCGGACCTCGGCCTCCGGGAGCTTCCGCGCCTCGGCCACCGCGCCGATGAACTGGGCATGCACGTCGTCGAGCATCGCCTGGAAGTAGGAGCGCTCCTCGGTGCTCATCTCCCGGAAGGGGCTCCCGGCGTCCTTGAGCTTCCCGGCGGTGATGGTGCGCATGTCCACCCCGGCCCACTTGAGCAGCCCCGTCACGTTGGGAAACTCGGAGATGACCCCGATGCTCCCGGTGAGCGTCCCGGGATTGGCGAAGATCTTCTCCCCGCCCATGGCGATGTAGAAGCCACCGGACGCGGCGATCGAGCCCATGCTGGCGAGGACGTGCTTCTTCTTCTGGAGCCGCTGCATCGCCTCCAGGATCTCCTGCGACGGCCCCACGGAGCCGCCCGGGCTGTCGATGCGAACCACCACCGCCCGGATGCGGGGATCTTCCTCGAACTCACGCAGCTCCTTGAGGGTGGTCTTCGAGTCGGCGATGACGCCGGTCACCTCGACGACCCCCACCCGGTCCCCGCCGGCGCGCCCCATCATGCCCCCGCCCCGCCCGCCCTGGACGGCGATCCAGGCCAGGGCCATGAAGGCAAAGAGACAGAGGAAGAGGCCTCCGAAGACGAGGCCCAGGATCCAGGCGGCGCGGCGGTCCATTGCGACCGCTTCTAGCCGATCCACCCGCCGCCGAGCACCTCGTCGTCCCGGTAGAAGACCGCCGCCTGTCCGGGGGTGACCGCGCGCACCGGCTCCTCCGTCCGGACGGTGAGGCGCGTGCGGTCGGCGGCCACCACCCGGGCCGGCGTCCCCGCATGCCGGTGGCGAATCCGGACGGCGACCCGTTCGTCCGGAGAGGGCGTTCCCTGCACCCAGGACGGCTGCAGCACGGTGAACTCCGAGCGCTCGAGACCGCTCGCCGGCCCGACCACGACCGCGCCCGAGCCGGCGTCGATCCGCTGCACGTAGAGCGGGTCCGCAGCCGCCACCCCGAGTCCCCGGCGCTGTCCCACGGTGAACCGGTGGATTCCGGCGTGGCGGGCGAGCACCGCGCCGCGCTCGTCCACCACGCGGCCCTCGGGCTGCGGACCGGCCACCCGCTCCACGAAACCCGCGTAGTCACCGTCCGGGACGAAGCAGATCTCCATGCTCTCGGGCTTCTCGCTGGTGGCAAGGCGATGACGCTGGGCGATTGCCCGGACCTCGGCCTTGGTGAGGCCGCCCACCGGGAACTCCAGCCGGGAAAGCGCGTCCTGGCCGAGGGTGAAGAGGAAGTAGCTCTGGTCCTTGGACGGGTCCGCGGCCCGCAGCAGCCGGTACGTGCCGCCGCTCCGGTCGATCCGGGCATAGTGGCCGGTGGCCAGCCGGGCCCCGAGCGCGCGGGCCCGGGAGAGGAGGAAGTCGAACTTCACGTCGCGGTTGCAGGCGACGCACGGCACGGGGG
>DASXGF010000312.1:0-3853 GCA_036489275.1 Myxococcaceae bacterium
CGGAGCGGCGGCCCGCTAGCTCTACGACACCGCAGCGCTGACCGGGAACACCTGCCGGCTGGTTCTGCTCCTGCCCCGCGACGACTCGTCCGAGTTCGCCTACCGCGCCGAGTGCGCGAATGGGCCGGTCACCACCTCGATGGACCGGGACCAGGAGATCCGCGACGCGACCAAGGCCGCGGTCGAGGCATACCGGAAGGGAAATCGCGCCAGCAGCCGCACGGCAGCACCGCTGCCGGACCCGAGAGCGGCGGCGAGCGGCTACGGCTCCTATGGCGGCTACGGTTCCCCGGGTTCGTCCGGCTCGTCGGGTTCCACGCTCCTCGACCTGCTCGACGCGGAGAAGGCCCGGGTGGAGAAGGCCGCCGCGTACTCCGCCTTCAGCACTCCGGAGATCCAGCCGCGCAAGATGAGCGGCGTCCGCGTCTCGGTCTGGACCTCTCACCAGAAGGCGAAGATCGAGAACGGGCTCGCCTACCTCTACTTCTTCCCCCAGGGCTACACCGAGCGGGCACAGGTCACCGTGCGCCAGGGCAAGAACGTCTGGACCCTGCTGGTCTCGCCGCTCACCGGCAAGACCTCCATCGTCGACGGCGAGCCGGAGGTGCCGAAGTCGTGAGGCGCGGCTTCACGCTCCTCGAGGTGGTGGTCGCGATGGCCATTCTCAGCCTCGGGCTCGTTGCCATCTTCGACCTGAACGCCGGGGCGGTGGCCAGCCACGCCTACGCCAAGCGGCTCACCATCGCGACGATGCTCGCCCGCTCGAAGATGACCGACATCGAGCAGGACCTCTACGACAAGGGCTTCGACACCGACGACCAGGAGATCACTGGCGACTTCCGTGCCGAGGGCTGGGAGGCCTACACCTGGAAGGCGCAGATCCTCGCTCCGCGCACCACCGACCTCTCGCCGGACAAGCTCCTCGAGGCGCTGTTCAACCTCCCCCCAGGAACGGGAGGAGCCGAGGGTCTCGCCGCGCTCCTCGGCGGCGGGCGTGACGGCGGCGTCGGAGGCGCGCTCTCCAGCCTCGGCGGCTCGGGCGGCCTCGCCTCGCTGGCCTCGCAGTACGCCTCGGCGGGTGGACCGACCTCGGGGCTCCCTCCGGGCGCAACCGGGGCCTCGGGCCTCTCGGCGCTCGGTCCGTTCGCGGGTCTCGCTCAGACGCAGATGCAGCAGCTGCTCCAGCAGATCCAGAAGAGCGTGCGCGAGGTGCACCTCACCATCAGCTGGAAGGACGGCAAGCGCACCGAGAGCCTCGACGTGGTGAACGACGTCTTCTCCCTGCGCCAGGGCTCGGACCGGAACGGCACGCCGGGTCAGGCGCTCTCCACCACTCCGGGAGCCCCTGGCGCTCCCGGGGCTCCCGGAGCTCCGGCCGTCCCTGGAGGCTTCCAGGGGTTCCAGGGATTCCCCCCTCGCCTTCCGGGACAGCCGGCGCCCCCCAGCCCCACCACGGGCAACGCCCCGCCCGGCACTCCGCTCGACCCGTTCGGACGGCCCATCCGATGAGACGCGCACGAGGCTTCACGCTCCTGGAGGTGGTCGTCGCGGTGGGAATCACCGCGATGATGGGCGCGCTCATCGCTGCCGCCTTCCAGAGTGGCTACCGGACGAAGGAGCTGGTCGAGGCCGAGGGAGAACGCTACCGCGCCCTCCGCACCGGTACCGATCGCATGGCGCGGGAGATCTCCAACGCCTTCGTCAGCGACCACTACGACACCCGGCGCTTCCGGGACCAGAACGACCGACCCACCAACTTCATCGGCACCCGCGACCGTCTGCTCTTCACCACCATGGCCCACCAGCGGCTGTACGCCGACGCCAAGGAGTCGGACCAGATGGTGGTCGAGTACTTCACCAAGACCATCCCCGGCCCCGGTGGGCAGTCGAAGATGAACCTGATGCGCCGTGAGGACTCCATCCTCGACGACCGGATGGACCGCGGCGGCACCGAGGACATCCTGGTGGAGAACGTGAAGCGGATCGACTTCGCCTACTGGGACTCGGACAAGAAGGACTGGGTGGACGAGTGGGACACCCGGCGGATCGAGAAGAAGTCCATCCTCCCGGTGCGGGTCCGTTTCTCCATCTACGCGCTGGACGAGAACGGGCGCGAGGCGCGGTACGTCACCCAGTCGCGCATCGTGCTCAACACGGAGATTCCGAGGTTCTGATGCGGCGGCCCAGGAAACACGAGCGCGGCGTCACCCTGCTGATGGTCACGGTCTCCATCGCCATCCTCACCGCGGTGGCGGCCGAGTTCGCGTTCCAGACCCGGGTCGATCTCGAGCTGGCCACCCACCAGCGCGACGCGCTCCGCGCCGAATATCTGGCCAAGAGCAGCATCGGCCTCGCGCGGATGCTCCTCCTCTTCCAGAAGAATCTCGACCGGAGCACCGCCACCCTCCCCGGGGCGGCGCAGGGCATCAACCTCCAGCTCTGGCGGATGGCGAAGCTCGACTGCCATCTGCTCCAGACCGTCGTCCCCCAGGCCGGTGAGGGACGCCGCCCGAAGTTCTCGACCGCGGGAGCGGGCGGTCTCGACGAGCAGGGGAACATCCAGTACGGCGGCTTCTCCGGCTGCTTCGACGCCCGCATCGAGGACGAGCAGTCGAAGCTCAACGTCAACGCGCTCGCCGGGCTGCAGACCGGCACCGGCCAGGCGGCGGTCCAGAGCCTCTACAACCTCATCTCCGACAAGCGGTTCGACTTCGTCTTCGACCGCGAGGATGCCAACCGCATCAAGGCCAACCCCAGCGACGTCCTCATCGCCCTCAAGGACTGGGTGGACGACGATGACACCCAGTCGGCCCTCAACGTCAACCCACTCGGTGCGGTGACGCTGCAGAACGGGTTCTCCGACGAGGCTGCGCTCTATTCGCGCTACAACCCGCGGTACCGCCCGAAGAACTCCTGGTTCGACTCGCTCGGCGAGCTCTACCTGGTGAACGGAGTCACCGACCGGTTCATGGCCGCGTTCGGCGACCGGCTCACGGTGTATCCGGACCCCAACGCTCCGCTGAACGTGAACAGCGACGACCCGCTGCAGATCGCCATCTACATCCAGATCATCGCCGACCCGTCGCGTCCCGACCCCCGCCTCAAGGACCCGGTGTTCCTCGACGGCATCGTCCAGAAGGTGCGGGCGGCCAAGGCGATGATGCCGATGGGCCTCTCGGTCCAGGACTTCCTCACCATCGTCCAGACGGCGGGCGTCGCGGTGAACCCGCTGGTGACGCAGCGCCAGGGGACGACCGGCACCACCGCCAACAGCTTCCTCGGCGACAAGAGCGACACCTTCCGCATCGTGGCCACCGGAAACGCCGGGGCCGTCGAGCGGCGGGTCACCGCCGTCATCCGGCTGTCCGACCCCACGCGGGACGGCCTGGGACGAGTCCTGTACTGGAGGGCCGACTGATGGCGCGGGTGCTGGGGCTGGACCTCGGAAGCCACTCGCTCAAGGGCGTTCTGCTGGAGAGCACCGGCCGCGGAACGTCGGTGCTCCACTACGCCGAGAGTCGACGCGCGGACGAAGCGCCGCTCGACGAGGCGCTGGCGGTGTTCCTCGCCGAGAACGCCTGGTCTCCGGATCAGGTGGTGGTGGCGCTCCCCGGGCCGTCGCTGGCCACGCACTCCTTCACCCTTCCCTTCACCGACGCCAAGCGCATCGCGGCCACATTGCCCTTCGAGGTCGAGGGCGAGCTGCCCTTCGAGCTGTCCCAGGTGGTGTTCGACCACCAGGTGACCCGGCGGCGCGCGAACGCCACGGACCTCATCGTGGGGCTGGTCCGGCGCGAGGAGCTGTCCGAGCTGCTGAAGAGCCTCGCGGCACGCGGGCTGGATCCGCGCGTGG
>DASXGF010000314.1:0-2031 GCA_036489275.1 Myxococcaceae bacterium
CGAGGGTGCCCGAGCCAGCCCCCGCCGAGCCGCGAGACGAGGTCGCCGAGCTCCGCCGCGAGGTGGCCGCGCTCCGGAAGAGCCTGAAGCGCAAGCCATCGCGCCGGCGCTGAAATCTGTTGCAGTGCAGCAGAACGGGCCTTGACTCCCTGGCATCGCGGTGCGACAGCAACTCCACCCGGTCACCGGGAGGAGACCCGCAATGCCTCGAAAGAATGCCCCTGGACGCGCACGGCGCGTGACGGAAGGCGGGGAACCCGCCGCGACGACCCCGTCCTCGCAGAGCCCGGATTTTGCTGCACCGCAACAAAACGACCTTGACACCCCTCGGCCGGGTGTTACACGAGTGGGGAACCCAGATTCTCCGAAGGAGATGACCATGGATCAGAAGACTATCTTTTCGCAGATGCAGCAGTTCGGGACCGAGTGGCTCAAGCTGGTCACCGAGTCCACCAACCGGTTCACCGCCGCGCTCGCCGAGGCGGAGAAGTACGAGAAGCAGGGCGTCGCCCAGGTCGTGTCGGCCGTGGACGAGGCCGGCCGCGTGGCCAAGGAGGCCATCAACGCCGGCGAGCAGCTCAGCGCGCAGTGGCGGAGGTCGGTCAACGAGGCCGCCCAGCGCACCGTCGAGCTCCTGACCCCGAAGAACTAGTCAGCGCAGGCCGTTGACACTCCGGCGGGTCCCCTGGCGTCATCCACGCCGAGGGTCGACCCGCCGTTTTTTTTGCCCGTCGAGCCTCCCCGGAAGGGGGTCGTGGATGTCGCCCGCCTCGGTGAGCAAGGTCGTGAGCCTCGACGAGGCCGTGGCGCTCGTCCAGCCCGGGAGCACCCTCGCCACCTCCGGGTTCGTCGGCATCGGAACGCCCGACGGCCTCCTCGAGGCGCTGGCCCGCGCTTACCAGACGCACGGGCGGCCGGGCGACCTCACCCTCGTGTTCGCCGCTGGCCAGGGAGACGGGAAGACGCGCGGGCTGAACCGGCTCGCAGCCCCCGGGCTTCTCCGCCGCGTGGTCGGCGGGCACTGGGGGCTCATCCCGCGGGTGGGCGCGCTCGCGCTCGCCGGGGAGATCGAGGCCTACAACCTCCCCCAGGGCTGCATCTCGCACCTCTACCGCGACATCGCCGCCGGAAAGCCGGGAACGCTCTCCCGGGTCGGGCTCGGCACCTTCGTCGACCCGCGGAACGGCGGCGGCAAGGTGAACACACGGACCACCGAGGATCTGGTGGAGCTGATCCGCATCCGCGGCGAGGACTGGCTCCTCTACCGGACCTTCCCCATCGACGTGGTCTTCCTCCGCGGCACGACCGCCGACCCGCAGGGAAACGTCAGCATGGAGCGCGAGGCGCTCACCCTGGACAACCTGGCGATGGCGATGGCCGCCAAGAACAGCGGCGGGGTGGTCATCGTCCAGGTGGAGCGGCTGGCCCAGCGAGGTTCCCTCCCCGCCCGGAGCGTGAAGATCCCCGGGGCCCTGGTGGACTGCGTGGCCGTCGCAACGGCCGAGTACCACGCGCAGACCTACGCCACCGCCTACGACCCGGCGTTCTCCGGTGAGCTCCGGGTGCCGCTGGAGACGATGCCGACGCCGCCGCTCGACGGACGGAAGGTCATCGGCCGGCGCGCCGCTGCCGAGCTGGTCCCCGGCACGCTCATCAACCTCGGCATCGGGATGCCCGAGTCGGTCGCGGGCGTGGCGCAGGAGGAGGGCCTGCTTCCCTTGCTCACCCTCACCGCCGAGCCGGGCATCATCGGCGGCCTCCCCGCCTCCGGGCTCAACTTCGGCGCGGCGGTGAACACCGAGGCGTTGATCGACCAGAGCCAGCAGTTCGATTTCTACGACGGCGGGGGCCTCGACCAGGCCTACCTCGGGATGGCCCAGGTGGACGCCGCGGGGAACGTCAACGTCAGCCGGTTCGGGAAGACCTTCGCTGGATGCGGCGGGTTCATCAACATCAGCCAGAACGCCCGCAAGGTCGTATTCGTCGGGACGTTCACGTGTGGCGGCCTGTCGCTGGAGATCGGCGAGGGGC
>DASXGF010000339.1:0-2367 GCA_036489275.1 Myxococcaceae bacterium
AGCCGGTCCAGGTACATCGCCATCAGGATCGCCAGCCCCGGCAGCACCGGGAGCACGTAGTGATGGAACTTCGTGGCCGAGGCGTCCATCAGCAGGAAGCTGAACACCGCCCACACGAGCGCGATGAACGCCACCCGGCCACGGACGTCCAGTCCGCGCAGGCGCATCGGCGAGACCATCGCCAGGGCGCCGGGCAGCAGCGCCACCCAGGGGAAGATGGCGTAGCCCCCCTGCTCGATGAAGTAGATGAACGAGCCCCCCGGAGTGGTGGTGTGCACGCCCTCGAAGAGACGGTTCAGGTGGTCGTGGATGAAGAACCGGTAGAAGAACGTCTTCCCCTCGTTGTCCACGGCGGGGAAGAGGCTCATCACGACGAACCAGGGCCCGGCGACCGCGAAGAACACGCCGATCCCGGTGAGCAGCCGCATCCGGGCCATCTCGGCGAAGAGCACCGGCATCGGCTCTTTCCCGGCCCGGACGTCGCCCCGTGTCTGGGCGCTGGTGAGCCACCGCCAGTGGGCGGCCCGCCCCGCAGCGTCCCAGGGGAAGACGCAGGCCACCGCGTAGGCGAGGAGGATGACGGCCGGCAGGCCGACGCCGAGCAGGCCCTTGGCCAGCGTCGACAGGCCGCAGAAGACGTAGAACGCCATCCACCACGCCGTCCGTTGCTTCGTCCCTTCGTCGAAGAGCCCGATGATGGCGCAGGCCATCGCCGCGATGAGGCAAGCGACGAACGGCGTGTCGGTGACCACCTGTCGGGTGACGAGGAAGAAGAGCGGCATCGTGCCGAGCACGACGGTGCTGGCCAGCCCGACCCGGCGATTGACCGTTCGCCCCAGCGCGACCGCCAGCATCGCCAGCGAGACGAGCACCATGAGGACGAAGGGCAGTCGCATGCCCCACTCGGTGTAGAGGGCCAGCTTCCCGGTGGTCCGGTTCGTGCCGACCACCGCCATGCCCAGGACGTCCATCCACATGGTGAGCGGCGGCTTCGAGAAGAACCAGCTGCTCTCCCAGTAGGGATGCACGTAGTCGTTGCGGGCGATCATCTCCCGGGCGACCTCGCCGTAGTGGGACTCCCAGGGGTCCCACAGGCCGACGGCGCCGACGTAGGGAATGAACACCAGTGCTCCGACCAGCAACGACATCGCGATCAGCCGACGCTCGGCGTCGACGGCGAGCAGCCGGCGGACCCACGGATGGTTGACGACGCGATCCCCGAACAGAGCCTCGGCAATCCCTGGCCGGAACGCCTCACCTTCCCTCACGTTCATGTGGCCGCGCCTTGTAGCATGGGCCCGAGGCCGGGGAGGGGCCTGGCGGACCCATGAAGCTGGTGATCGAAGACGACGAGGGGTCCCGCCGGGAGGTTGCCCTCGACCGCGACGAGATCACCATTGGACGGCGGGAAGACAACGTCGTCCATCTCCCGGACCGGAACGTGTCTCGCCGGCATGCCCGGCTCCTTCGCAAAGAAGGGTCGGTGCTGCTGGAGGACCTGCGGAGCGCCAACGGCACGCGGGTCAACGGGGTGAAGATCACCGAGCCGGTCTCGCTCGGGAACGGGGACGTGGTCCGCATCGGCGACTACGGCGTGGCCCTCCGCCCGGACGAGGTGCCGCTCGAGGTGCCCCTGCCCGGGACCACGGCACCGGAGCCGCCGGCCGCTCTCCGGGGCGACGTGCTGGCGGACACCGCGCCCCACCCGCTGGTGCCCGTGACGGTGGAGATCACCGAGGCGCCCGCGGCTTCGCCGGGGTCCACGCTGGTGGACGAGCTCGAGCCTCCGGTTCGTCGGTCCCGGCGGGCCCTGGGGGTGGTCATCCTCGGGCTCGTGCTGGGCCTGGGCGGTGCGCTCGTGCTCCGGGCGCAGATCCGCGAGAACGAGGCCTCGCGGCTGCGCAGCGCGGTGCCTCCTCCGCCGACGCCCGAGGTCGTGGCCGAGCCGCCTCCGCCGACTCCGGCGGAGCCGCCCCCGCTGGAGCTGACCCCGCCGACGGTGCCGGCGAGCCGTCCGAGCACGGCGACCGAGTGGATGGCGGCGGCCCGTGCGGCTGCCGAGGCGCGTGACTTCGACCGGGCGCTGCGGCTGCTGTCCTCGGTGCGGGACCG
Organism: Myxococcaceae bacterium; assembly: GCA_036489275.1. Lineage (GTDB taxonomy): Bacteria > Myxococcota > Myxococcia > Myxococcales > Myxococcaceae > RPRB01. Next base: position 2,113 of record DASXGF010000339.1, read on the forward strand.
CTCCTTCCAGGCCGAGGCGCAGAGCCTGCGGAGGACCTGGCGGGCCGAGGCGGTGGCCGGCCGGGCGGTGCGGAGCGCGCGGAAGGAGCTGGAGCTCGGACGGCCCTCGGGGGCACTGCGGAAGCTGGAGCCGGCGAAGATCAGCCGGGCCTGGGCGACCGAAGTGGCCGAGCTCCGCGCGGAGATCACCGCGGCCCTGAAGAGCCCGCGCAAGCCCCAGGCCCGGGCGGCGACCGCAGCCGACGTGGAGCGCCT
>DASXGF010000387.1:0-5341 GCA_036489275.1 Myxococcaceae bacterium
AGGAGCGGATCTTCTATCCCGCGGTCTACGTCGGGCCGCTCAAGGAAAAGCTGCGAGAGGCGGTCGAGGAGCACCTGGCTGCGAAGCGGATCGTCGCCGATCTGCTCGAGCTCGAGCCCGCGGACGAGCAGTTCGACGCGAAGATGAAGGTGCTGCAGGAGCTCATCGAGCACCACGTCGAGGAGGAAGAGGGAGAGCTCTTCCCCCTGGTCCGCCAGAACTTCGCTCGCGAGGAGCTGGAGGCGGTGGGCGAGCAGATGGAGCAGATGTTCGAGCAGCTCCAGCAGGGTGAGCCCCGCGACGCCATCCCGTCGGAGACGGACGAGGCACCGCCGCTGAGCTGAACCGTCTCGCGCGCTGGACCCTCGAGAGGCGCTCGGCAGCGCGCCCGCGCGTCTCGCCCGAGCCCCACCGAGGAGAAACCGCAACGAGGTGTTTGACACCTCGTCGATCCGGAGCGGCGGACGCTGCGTCCCGGACCGCGGACTTCCGTGGGTCAGGAGCCGAAAGCGAGCGACGCGCTCGTCGTCTCCGCGGGCACCCACTGCTGCAGCGGGTAGCCCTCGGAGACCCAGGCCGCGTAGCCGCCTTCCAGCGGCCGGACCCGGTTGATGCCTCGTCGCTTCAGCCGGAGCGCCACCCGGGCGCTCGTCCATTCATTGGGTCAACTACAGAAGAGGACCACGTCGCGGCCGCGCGCGATCTCCTCGTGTCGCCGGTAGAGCTCCTCGGGCGAGATCTGCAGCGCCCCGGGGAGCGTGCTGCCCGACTCCTCGACCTCGCGCCGATGGCGGAGGTCCACCAGCACCATCTGCTCGCCCTGGTCGATTCGCTGCTTCAGCTCGCCCACGGAGAGGCGCGACACCCGGAGCTGCGTGCGGAACCGCACCCGCTGCAGCATCTTGTACGAGAGGTACAGCGCGAGCCCGCCGGCGAAGAACCCGGCCGCGGACCCGGCGTAATGCATCACGATCGCCACCAGCCGGAAGAACGGCGCTCCGGCGAGCCAGCCGATCGCGACGTAGGTCGTGGCCCAGAGGATGTCCCCGATGCCGTCGAGCCCCACGAAGCGCCGCAGCCGCATCCCCGACATCCCGGCCAGCGGCGGCGCCAGCGTGGTGAGCCCGGGGATGAACGGCGCGACCACCAAGGCCCGCGCTCCGTACCGGGTGAAGGCATTCTCGGTGCGCTGCACGCAGATCTCCGGCTCGAGCGAGACCTTGCAGACCAGCCGCAGCACTCCATTTCCCCAGCGGCGCCCGGCGAGAAACCAGAGCATGTGCCCGAGCGATGCCGCGATGGTCGCCAGCGCGATGGGCAGGAGAACCGTGCCGTGCCCGAGCCGGGCGAGCGCGCCCGAGGCGATGAGCCAGGGCGTGCAGGGGATGGGAACGCCGGCCTGCTCCAGGAGCACGGTGGTGAAGACGAGCATCGGCCCGTAGACCCTCAGGAACTCGATGCTCTCGTTCACGACCGATGGACCTCCGGAATGGGCCGCACAGCGATCTCCTCGCTGCGCTGTCTAGCGGGAGGGAGGCCCCACCGCCACCGTGTCTCGGAGGTCGTCGGGCGTTGCAGCCCCCGTCGGGCCACACTCAGTTGGGGCGGGCCGAGGCCGGCTGGGAAACCAGGTGAAGCACCTCGTCCACCCGAACCGGTAGCCTCCCGCCCTTGCGCTCCAGGGCGAGCGACAGCTTCCGGTGGTCGGCCCGCGTCAGGCGCCGGTCGAGGACCACGTCGACCATGTAATCGAGCGAGTCGACGCCCAGCACCATCCCCACGCTGAACAGCATCAGCTCGTCTGGGTCCACGTATGCCGACATGGCATCCAGAAGCCATTGCAAGGGCGGATCCGCGGTTCCGCCGGCAAGGAAACCGGGCGCCGAGGTGACCCAACCGTGCTTGCCGGCTGGATCCCCTTCCGTTGACCCCCACTGCCAGTGGACGCCTTTTCGAGGGCAAGTCCGGGGTGGCCGCGACCCTCGCTTCCAACGTGACCCAGGTGGAACCCCGGCACCTTCGCCCCGACGTCCAGCCTCGGATGGCCCCGGGTGGCGAGGGCCCTCGGTGGCGTGAGCTGCACCTCGCGTCACACTGGTCGCGCTCGCTCCGGTCCGTGCCTGCCCGAGAGGCCCCGAAGCGGGACGCCGCGCTCGAAGCGACGCGGTAGGAACGCCAGGTCGTGCGCTTCGCCGCTGCCCGTGCACGGCCGTTCACCGAGGCGCGGGTCGGCCGGCGCCAGCGCATCCGGGAGCACCTCGAGCTCCCGCGGGTGCTCGGCGTGGGGCCTCGGCGGCGGATTCGCTCGGCGCGGCGCTTCGCGATGGCGCGGTGGCGCGCATCCCGGGGAGCGCGGAGAGCGCCGGGATCCGGGTCACCCTCCGGCGCCCGACGACCGTCGTCCCCGGACAGCCCCGACTCCGGCTAGAGTGTCGGGTCGGCCAGCTCCAGGAGGGCGACAGGTCCGGCTCTCGCCCTGCTGGCCGGAGGGGAAAGACCATCCGATGAGAGTCGGCCTCGCCGGCGTCACCCTGCTCACGCTGGGTCTAGGCACGACGCCGGCCACCGCCGAGGAGCTGTCCGCGCACTTCGAGGGCGCGGTCCGCGTGGGGCTGGGCATCCCCATCGGCAACGCCGTCGGCGAGACCACGCGCTCCCCCTCGGGGACCGCCCTCTCGGACCTGGTGGCCTGGACCGTCCCGATCGAGCTCGAGCTGGGCGCGCGCGTCGGTCCAGCGTTCGTCGGAGGCTACGTCTCGTACGGGTTCGGCAAGGCCGGCAACGCGCTCGAAGGTGGCACCGGGCGCTCGGCGAGCAACGTGCGCTTCGGCTTCGAGATGCTCTGGCATCTGGCGCCGGACCGAACGGTGGATCCGTGGGTGGGGCTGGGCGTGGGCTACGAGTGGCTCAACCTCAGCATCAGCGGGACGGGAGGAACCCTCTACGGGAGCGCCCGCGGCTTCGAGTGGGTGAACCTCCAGCTGGGCATCGACTTCATGCTCGGGCGGAGCCTGCGACTGGGGCCCTTCGTCCGCGCACGCGTGGCGCAGTACGACACCGGGAGCCTGGGCCTCATCAACTCGCAGGGAACCGACGTCGGTGGGACGAGTGACATCACCAGCAAGACCGTGCACACCTGGATCGACGTTGGACTTCGTTTTGCGGTCCTGCTGTGACAAGCGTTGACGGCTGTGCGCGCGAGTGAGTGGGTCGCCACGCACGCGCCAGAAGGCGAAGGTCGCATGCGACCCAGCCGGGCCGGGGGCGAAACACCTGGATTCTCGTGGTTCCTCTCACTGGCGTGACATCTGCAAACAGAGATCATGCGATGGCCAGTTCAGGACAGCGAAGGAAGTGTCAGGTTCCAGCGTGCGGACGCCCGGTTCACAGCCGCGGCTACTGCGCCAGCCACTACCGTCAGCTGCTCCGCGGCCGCACCCCCACCCGTCCCATCCGTCCGCGGGGCAACGGCGAGAAGCCGGTGCTCGCGGTGCGGCTCCCCGCGTCGCTCATCGTCGCCATGGACCGCAAGCTGCGCCGGGCCGGGCTGAGCCGTGCCGAGCTGCTGGAGAAGCTGGTGAACCGCTGGGTGCTGAAGCGGGCCTGACCTAGTCGAGCTCGAACGCAGCCACCCGTCGACCGTCGACGTCGGTGAAGCCGTACCTCTCCGCCAGGTCCGCCACTCGCAACACCTGCCCGCTCACCCTTCCGACCTCGGGGTCCGCCGCCAGCGCCACCACCGCGCGTCCGAGGTAGCGAGGTGACTCGGTCCGGGACAGCGAGGGGCGCTCGCGCCAGTGCGCCTCGTCCGTCCGGTGGCCGGCGAGGATGAGCTCGGTCCGCATCCATCCCGGCGAGACGGCGACCGAGGTGATGCCTCGCGGGCGGAGCTCCTCCGCCATTCCGAAGGCCAGCCGGTCATCGCCGCCTTCGCGAGGTGGTAGACGAGATTTCCGCGGACGTACCGGTCGCGGTCCCAGAAGGTCGTCGTCACGATGAGGCCCCTGCCGCGCCGGAGCATGAGCGGGACCGCTGCCCTGCTGGACACCAGACCATTTCGCACGCCGTGGGGAACGGCGCGTCGAACACTCCGGTGAACGCCTCGTGGCCGCCCCAGGCGTTGTTGACAGGAGGTCCAGCGTTCCCTGCTCGTGCTCGACCCGCGCGAAGAGTCTGCCCACGTCCTCGGCGTCGGTGTGATCGCAGCGCACCGCAATGCCCCGACCACCCTCGCGGGTCACCTCGTCCGCGGTGTCCTCGATGGTCCCGGGCATCGCGGCCAGCTGCGAGAGCGCGAGCAGCCCCGCGTAGCTCGTCGCGGGCTGCGCGCGGGTGCTCCTGCCCGTGACGTACACGGTGGCTCCGGCGGAACCGAGCTCCGCGGCGATTCCCCGGCCGGCGCCCCGACTGGCACCGGTCACCACCGCCACACGTCCCTGGAGCGGACGTTCGCCGGGCGGCATCGCCCTCAGGCCTTCCGTCGCGCGAGGGTCAGCCCGTCCCCGACGCTGAGCACCACCGCGTCCACCCTCCGGTCGTCCCGGATCTTCACGTTCAGGGCGCGGAGGGCGCTGGTGTTGGCGTCGGTCACCGAGGAGTCGGCAACCCTTCCGGACCAGAGCACGTTGTCGATGGCGATGATTCCGCCGGGGCGCACGAGGCGCAGGCAGGCCTCGTAGTACGCGTCGTAGCTCGGCTTGTCGGCGTCGATGAAGGCCAGATCCTGGCTCCCGGGGCCCTCCTGCTCGAGCAGGCGCCCCAGGGTCTCGGTGGCCGGGCCGAGGCGGAGGTCGATACGGTCCTCGACACCGGCCTCCTTCCAGTAGCGACGGGCGATCGCCGTGAACTCCTCGCTGACGTCGCAGCACAGGACGCGACCGCCGGGCGGCAGGGCCATCGCCATCGCCAGCGCGCTGTAGCCGGTGAATGTTCCGACCTCGACCACCCGGCGCGCATCGAGCATCCGGACGAGCAGCCCGAGGAACAACCCCTGGTCGGGACCGATCTGCATCCCGGCCTGAGGAAGCGCCTGCGTCTCCTTGCGGAGGCGCTCCTGCACGGCAGTGCGCGGGGAGAGGACGTCGAAGAGGTACTGCTCGAGGGTCTCGGGAAGGAAGGTGCGTGCCATGGCGATGAACCTTGCGCGACATCGGCAGCCGGGAACAAGCTGCCCGCGACGTTCCACCCCGTGAGCAAGACATCCGCCAACGACGTGGATCTCAACCGGGTGGCGGTCTTCCTCCGCGTCGTCGAGCTGCAGAGCTTCACCGCGGCCGCCGAGGCGCTGGGCCTCCCGAAGTCGAGCGTGAGCCGGGCCGTGGCTCGCCTCGAGGAGGAGCTC
>DASXGF010000407.1:0-1547 GCA_036489275.1 Myxococcaceae bacterium
ACACCATCGCCCGCGCGACGGTGAGGTTCTGCACCACGAAGGAGACGAAGGCGACTGCGACCAGGCAGCCGAGGATCGTTAGGAAGAACTTTCCCCAGGGGAACGGCGCGAAGTCGGGCGGCGACCCCACGTGCCGCAGGAACCGGCCCATGAAGAAGTAGTTGAGGACGCCAAGCGCCAGTCCCACGGCGCAGACGGCGAACGCCAGGTGCCAGCTCACCCGCTCGGCGATGAGCGGCGTCGCGGTCTGCGAGAGGGTCGAGCCGAGATTGACCGCCATGTAATAGAGGGTGAAGGCCGAGTCGATCTTCGCCGGGTTGCCCTCGTACACCTTGGAGACGAGGTTCGCCGGGTTGGGCTTGAAGAGGCCGCTGCCCACCGCGATGACCCCCAGCGACACGAAGAGCGGGGCGCCGGGGGTGGCGAGCAGCGTGTACCCGATGGCGAGGATGGTCGCGCCGATGACCGTCATCCGCCGCGTCCCGAGCACCTTGTCCCCGAGCCATCCGCCCACCGCCGGGGAGGCGTAGGCCATGGCCACGAAGGCGCCGAAGGTGAGGTTCGCCCGGTCGTCGTCGTAGCCGAGCCTCTTCACCATGTAGAGGACGACGACCGCGGTCATCCCGTAGTAGCCGAACCGTTCCCACATCTCGATCAGGAACAGGACGGTGAACGACACCCACTTCTTGGGAGTGCGTGCGTCCTGGCGGGTCACGGCAGCTGCCTGGGTCATGGAAGGCCCTCTAGTGGGTGCCGGCGCGACGGTACACGTGCCACGGCCGCTGGAAGCCAGGAATCTCCTCCCAGCCGTCTCCGTCGAAGGAGATGGTATCGCCCTGGAGCAGGAAGTCAGGCTCCTTCTCCAGCGCCCCTCCCTCTCGCCGCACCAGGACTTCCGGCCGCTGCTCGGCGAGCTGCTTCCGGAAGATGTCCCACCGCATGCGGGAGATGCGGGTGTCGGGCAGGCCGCTGAAGAAGGCGATCTGCAGGTCCCAGTACTGCGGGTCCACGTCGAGCGCCGCGGCACCGCCCACGGGGGCAACCTCGGACTTCAGCCAGCGCGCGACCTTCATCACCGCGGGCGGGTTGGTGGACACCGGGCTCACCGGACGGAGCGAGGTGGCCACCTGGTCGTCCCGGTTCACGGTCAGGATGCCCACCACCACCGGGAAGAGCACCGCCAGCCCGAGCGCCGCGCCGGCCCACGCCCGCCGCGCCGCCACCGAGCGGCCCTCGACCACCGCCAGATACCCCACGCCGACGAACGGCAGGAGCAGCGCCACCTGCGTGACCGCGAACCGCGCCAGGGGGACGAAGTTCAGCAGCACGACGCCGCGGAAGGTGAAGTAGCCGGTCGGGACGAGCGCGACCCAGATCAGCCACCGGTACTCGCGCCGTTGCCGCCAGATCTGGAGCATGCCCCGCGCCCCGAACCAGGCGATGAGCGGTGAGAGAGTGAAGAGCGCCACCGCGGGCCAGAAGAGGAGGTTCTGGGCGCGGTAGCCCACCGAGGTCCAGCGCGCGACGCCGTCCGCGACCCAGCCCTG
>DASXGF010000277.1:0-2393 GCA_036489275.1 Myxococcaceae bacterium
ACGCCGCCCGGGCAGACCTTCGCGGCCGCGCCGGGACGTCCGAGCTCGCGCTGCAGGCGCGCGGGGACGTGAAGGCGGCCCGGATCGACCGCGGCCACGTGGAGCTCAGGCACGTCAACCTCTCGCAGCTGCTCGCCGACGGGCCGGTGAGCGACCTCGCCCTCACCGCCGACGTGCGCGGGAGCGGCAAGAGCCTGGAGACGCTCACCGGCGCGGTCGACCTGTCGGTCCCCCAGAGCCAGATCCGCAGAGCTCGGGTGGGCCCGGTGGAGGTGCACGCCACCGCCGACCGCGGCACCTACGACGTCCGCGAGCTCCGGGCCGAGCTCCCCGGGCTCCGCGTGCAGGGGCGCGGAAAGGGCACGGCGAAGGCCATCCAGGCCTCGGTCGATGCCACCGCGACCGACCTCTCGCTCCTGGCACGGACCTTCGGCGGCCTCTCCGCCGCGCGCGTTCCGCCGCTCGCCGGCTCGGGAAGGCTGCACCTCGAGGCGACCGGGCCGCTGCGGCATCCGGGAGTCCGCGCCGAGGGCAGCTTCGCCTCGCTCCGGCTCAACGACGTCCGGGTGCGGGCGCTCACGGTCTCGGCGCAGATGGCGGACATCGACCGGCCGCTCGATGCCAATGCCCGCATCGGCGCCCAGGAGCTGCGGCTCGGGGAGAGGGTGATGCGGCCGGTGAACGTCACCCTGCTCACCCGCGGCCGGGCAATCGACCTCCACGCCGGGATCGGAGGGTCGCTGCCGCTGGAGCTGCACGTGGGCGGAACGGTCGACGAGGACCGGCGGGGCCTGCAGATGGAGGCGTTTGCCCTGCGCTACCCCGAGGCCTCCTGGACGATGGAGGCTCCCGGCCACCTGCGCTTTGCTGCCAACGACCTGTCGCTCGAGCCGATCCGGCTGGTGGCCGACGAGCAGGCGATTCGCCTCGGTGGCTGGAAGCGCGGCAATCGGGTCGAGGCGGCGGTGGCCCTCGAGTCGGTCGACCTCGAGAAGCTTCCCCACGCGCTGGTCCCCCCGAGCGTCCAACTCTCGGGGCGGGTGTCGCTCGACGCGAAGGCGAAGGGAACCCTGGACGACCCATCCGTCGAGGCCAAGGTCGACGCAGTCGACGTCACCGCCGGCAAGGTGCAGCACCTCTACCTCAAGGGGGACGGCTCCTGGGTCTCACGGCGCGCGAAGGCGCAGCTACATGCGCGCGGGCTCGGCACCGAGCTGACCGCCGACGTGGACGTGCCGGTGGACGCAATCCGTCGGAGGCGGCACGAGCCCGTCATGGCGCACGTCACGATGCCGACGTTCGACGTGGCCCAGGTGGTGTGCACCGCGGTGCGGATGAAGCTCATCACCGGCGGGTGTACCGAGGACAAGGCCGAGGTGACCGGCAAGGCCGAGCTGCAGCTGGACCTGACCGGCCACGCCGACGCGCCGGTGCTGAAGGCCGCGGCCAAGACGCACGACATCCGCTACCGGAAGCTTCCCCCCACCGACCTCGCGGTCGAGGTGGACGGGCCGGAGAAGGGAGACCTCTCGCTCTCGGCGAAGGGAAACGCGCTCCACGGCACCATCGACGTCCAGGCGTCCCTGGGCCGCTCGCTGGCCAAGCTCGTCTCGGACGCCCACCCCGGGGAGACGATCCGGACGTCGACGATCACCGCCCGGGCGCGGATCGCCGGGCTCCAGCTGAAGCCACTGCGCGAGTCGGAGCTGGTCCCGCGCGACATCAGCGGGGCGGTGTCGCTGACCGCCGACGTGGCGGGCACGGTGACCGCGCCCACCGGCGAGGTGAAGGTGGAAGGCCGCCAGCTGCTGACTCCGCCGATGGACCCGACCGACGTCGACGTGGATCTGAAGGCGGAGAAGGTGATCGTCGCGACGCTCGACGCCCGCGACGCCCGTGGTGAGCTGGCCACCCTCAAGCTCGACGTGGCCGCCTCACCCTCCAACCTCCAGACCCGGAAGACGTTCGACGACGTGGCCGTGAACCTGGACGGCAAGTTCGGGCCTCTCGACCTGGCGCGCCTGCCGATCATCCTCGGCGAGGGCCGGACGGCACGCCGCCTCCAGGGCTCCATCGAGGCGACGGTGCAGGGCCGTGGCACGTTGCAGGCGCCCACCCTCGTGGTCGCGGCCCACAGCGAGCAGCTCGGCGCCGGCCAGACTCCGCTGGGGAAGGCCGTGGTGAAGCTGGACTATCGCGAGGCGAAGGGCCAGCTCCTCGCCGGGCTGAGCTCGCTCAACGGCGGCTCGCTCAACGTGGATGCCCGGACGAACCTCGACCTCTCCTTCCCGGCGATCCGGAAGGGGCTGAAGCCGAACACCGCCCCCTTCGAGGCCACGGTGAAGGCGCAGAACTTCGACCTCGCCTTTCTCACCGGCTTCACGACGACCGTG
>DASXGF010000424.1:0-5083 GCA_036489275.1 Myxococcaceae bacterium
GAGCAAGGCCCGAGGGAGCCAGTGGCCGAGACGAGCGTGGAGAGCGTCCCGTCCACCGCGTAGGCTGGGCACCACCCCTCCGATGCAGCGCGCGCGATCGCGCGCGCGCAGGGTCCACCGGATCGGCTCTCAGGAGCAAGCGGGCTGCAGGAAGGGCACATTGGCCCTTGGTCCCGGGTGGCCCTCGTTGCCGCGCGCGGACGCCCGGCGCCGTGGCTACGACCGCGAGCGTCTCCTCTGACGCTTGACCTTGTTGGCCTGCTTCCCGAGCGCCGTCCGGGTGCGCTTCGGCAGGCGCTTCAGGGTCTTCTTCCGCTTCGCCGCGGCGGCGGCCTTCTTGATGTTCCGCCTCGCCGCGGCCTTCTGACGCGCCGATGCCATTCGTCCGGGCTCCGTCAGCGGTAGGCGCTGCCCTTGTGTGAGCGGCGACCGCCCTTGCGGCTGGCCTTCTTGCCAGCGTTGGTGATCTTCGCCGCCCGCGCCTTGGACAGGCCCTTGCGCCTCAGGGCCCGGTACTCCCGCGGGTTCTTCGTGGCCTTCCCACCGCTGCGCGCCGTGCTGCCCTTGCGACCTGGCATCTGAACGCCTCCTCGAAAAAGGAAGGTTGGGAGGGCTTCGGCGCGGCGCAAGTCATATGCGGGCGCTCCACGAGAAACCAAGCGGGCGGGCACGACGTTCACCGCCCCGGAGGTTCCCATGTGGAGAGGTCTCCTCGTCCTGCTCGTCGTGTGTGCCGGGTGCGGCGCCGGCCCCGCGTCGTCCGAGTCGTTCCTGACCGCGCTGCCGTCGCGACAGACGCTCGAGCTCACCGCTCCCAGCGCGCGGGCACCGGCGGCGCTGTCCGAGCGCTCCGGCTCGGTGGTGGGTGAGACGGCCAGCCTCTACGTCCTGACCCGGCAGATGACCGCCCAGGTCAACGGCGTGGTCGGAGGCGCGCTCGACACGATCGGCAACATCACCCGGACGCCGCCCGCGGCCGTGGGCCCCGATTCCGCGGTGTGGGGTCCGTTCACCGAGCCGCTCTCGCCGGTCGCGGCGCGCCTCCTGGTCACCCGCGTCGCTCCGGGGGCCCACCGGTTCGTGCTCCAGCTTCGCCCGAGGTCCGGTCAGGACTCGGACTTCGAGCCCTTCCTCGAGGGCGCGTCGACCGGCCCGACGGCCGGAGGACCGAGCCAGGGCTCGTTCGCGCTGGATCTCGATCTCGCGCACCGGCTCGATCCGGTCGCCACGCCGACCGAGGGCCGCGTCGTCGCCGGCTGGACGGTGGTTCCGGACGGGCGACAGATCCAGGTTCACCTCGGGGGCGTCCATGTCGGCGCGGGGCCGAGCACCACCGCCGACGTCGTCTCGGCGCTCGACTCCGACGGCTCGGGCACGCTGGCATTCGACGCCGACGCCAACCTGGTCGGCGGCCCGGAGGCGCTCGAGACCGGGAAGGTCGGGTCGCGCTGGAACCCGAGCGGCGCGGGGCGCGCGGACGTGGAGCTCCACGGCGGCGATGCTCCGGACGGTGCGCAGATCACCGAGTGCTGGGACACGAACTTCCGGCGCGTCTTCGCCCAGGGCCCCTCACCGGACGGCGGCGTGGCCTCGGAGGGCGAGGCGACGGCCTGCGCCTTCGCCGAACCCCTGCGCTAGCGTGCGCCATGGGCCCGACGCGTGGCATCGGTAGAGCTCGAGCAGCAGATCGCTGCGCTCCATCCGGCGAGCTTCGCCTGGGCCCTGGCCTGCACGCGCTGGAACACCCCCGAAGCCGAGGAGGTTCTCCAGTCGGTGTACCTCTCCATCCTCGAAGGGCGCGCACGGTTCGACGGCCGCTCCAGCTTCAAGACCTGGCTCTTCGCGGTGGTGCGGAACATGGCCGCGCGAGCGCGCCGGCGGCGGTGGCTCGAGGAACGCTGGAAGACGTTCGGCGGAAGCACGGCCGGCACGGCGGTCGACCCGGTGCTCAGCGAGGAGCGAGGAGCGCGGGTACGGCATGCCCTCGGAATGCTGCCTGCCCGCCAGCGCGAGGTGCTCGATCTCGTGTTCTTCCATGAGATGACGGTGGAGCAGGCGGCGGAGGTGATGGACGTGTCGACGGGAACGGCCCGGACGCACTACCACCGTGGCAAGCTCCGGCTGCTGGAGCTGCTTGGAACGGAGGACCTGCCGTGACGCCGGGAGACGACGAGGCCCGCCTCCGGGCTGCCCTGGCCGAGGCGCACCGCGAGGACGCCGAGCGGACCCGGTCCTTCGAGGCGACGTGGGCGGCCGCGCGGCGATCCACGCCACGCCGCTCGAGGTGGCGGTGGGCAGTGGTCGGCGCCGGGGTCGCGGCCGCTGTCGCCGGCGTGTGGCTGGTCGCCCGACCGAAACCTCCCCCCACAGCGCCGATACTCGGGACGCGGTGGGTCGGCCCGACCGACTTCCTCCTCCAGACCCCAGATCTCATGACTCTGCGAACGTTGCCCCCGCTCGATCCCGCCGCGGATCCGTGGACGGCGCGACCGCCGGCCCCGAGAGGCAATCCATGACCCGTCACCTGCTCAGGACCCTGCTCGCCGCGCTCGCACTCGCCGTGGGTCCGCCGGCTGCGGCGCAGGCTCCCCAGACCCCGCCGGCCCCCGCCGCGGATCCGATCGGGAGCAAGCTCTTCCCTCCCGAGCTGATCATGACGCACCAGGCGGAGATTGGCCTGGAGGACAAGCAGCGCGAGGCGATCCTCAAGGAGCTGGAGAAGGCGCAGTCGCAGTTCCCCCGGCTCCAGTGGCAGCTCCAGGCGGCGAGCCAGCAGCTCTCGCAGCTGCTCGATGCACCTCAGGTGGATGAGGCGAAGGCTCTGGCCCAGGCCGGCGAGGTCATGAAGCTGGAGACGGAGATCAAGCGCGCGCACCTGGCGCTGCTGATCCGCATCCGGAACACGTTGTCCGACACGCAGCGGAGCAAGCTTCAGGCGCTGCGCCGGGCGAGTCCGTAGCGCTCCACGCAACGGCGCGCGAGCTCCGTTGCCAACGCCGCAGCTGCGCCGCGGGCGGGGGCCCGTCGTTCCGCGGGTTCGCGGTGGGCATCGCCGATGCAGAGCGCCCCGGCACCGTTTGCCGGAGGGGCACGCGATGGACACCGAGACCGCTGGGTGGAAGTGGGTTGTGCAGAGCGTCGTGGAGGGAGGGCTCGCCGTGCTGATGCTCTCCCTCTTTGGAGCGCTCACGCTGACGCTGATCGGCTGAAGACGGCCATCTGCGGCGCCGGCGCGTCAGTCGCAGGGCTGTCCGAGGCCCGAGACATGGCGCGGGCCGTCGGTCGTGCGCTCACCGACGTCGCTCACCCAGGCGCTCGCCGCGCTCGGGCAGCAGATCCCCTCGCGACGGAGCCACAGCACGCGCACCTGTCCGTGCGCAGCACCGGGAAGGAACGCGACCGGCACCGGAAGCCGCGAGCCCTTTCCCCGCGGCTGACCCTGCCACGGGCCGGGGCGCCCCTCGAGGACCCGGAAGCGCACGACGTCGTACAGGGCCGTGCCGTTTCCCTGGAGCTGGCCGCGGCCCTGCACCTGGACGCCCCGTTCTCCGCTCTCCTCGAGATGGGTGAGGCAGGTGACCAGCTGACCCGAGGCGGGAGATCGGCTCGAGGTCTCCGCCGGAGGATCTCCGCAGGCCGGTGCGGGGTGCTGCGGCGGCTTCAACCCGGGCCGGAGCCCATCCGGGTCGGTCCCCTCGACGGCGACCAGCTTCAGCGCGCGGATGGCCTGCGCATTCGCCCGTGACGCCGGGACGAACACACCCGTCCGCTCCGCCTCGCTGGTCACCAGCGGCACCGCGAACTGCCCACTGCCGCAGTCCCCCGGCAGGCATCCGGGTGCGCCGAGCGCGACGTACTCCACCCGCCCGTCCCCGACGAGCACGCCTCCCTCCCCCAGCTCCTTTCGCATCCGCGATTGGAGCTCCGGCGGGACCGGAGTCGCCGCATGCGCACACTTCTGCGGCCAGATGACGCGGCTGCGCTCGACGACGAGGAGCGGCAGGTCCGCAGCGCGCGCCTCCCCGCTTCCGGCCGCCAGGAGAGCCAGCGTGGCGAGACGCAGCGCGAACACGAGCCGACTCTACCGCGCGGCCGAGACGCGGCCGTCCGGCGCGGGCCGAGCGGTCGCCGGGTCGTTCACTGGCGGCGTCCTTCCACGACCGGCGCTCGACGGGCGGCCGGAACGTGGCAGCCTCCGGCGCATGGCCACCACGTTCAAGGCCGGCGTCGCAGGCTGGGACTACAAGAACTGGAACGGCACGGTGTACCCGGAGCGGCCGGGACGCGGGTTCGACAAGCTCGAGTACCTCTCGCTCTACCTCCCGCTGTTCGAGATCAACCGGACCTACTACCGCGCGGCCACCGCGGCCGAGGCCCGGAGCTGGGTCGAGCGCATCTCTGACCGGCCCGGCGTGGTGTTCACCGCGAAGATTCCAGAGCAGTTCGTCGCGCCAGGAAAGAGCTGGACGAAGGAGGACGTCGCGCGGGCGCGCGAGGGGCTGGACGTGCTCCAGGACTCCGGCCGACTCGGCGCCGCGGTCCTCCAGTTCGCCTACAGCTTCAAGCGCATCCGGCGAGACGACACCATCGACGAGGACGCGCTGAAGTGGCTCCTCAAGGCGGCGGCAGCGTTCAAGGGGCTGCCGGTCTTCGTCGAGTTCCGGCACGACAGCTGGGACGCGCCCGAGGTCCTGGCCGAGCTCCGCGAACGGAAGATCGGCTGGATCAACGTGGACCAGCCGCACCTCCCGAAGGACTCGCTCCGTCTCCGGCCGTACGCCACGACCTCCACCGGCTACATCCGGATGCACGGGCGCAACTACCAGACCTGGATGCGGTTCTTCGGCCGGGGCTCGAAGAAGACCGCGGAGAACGTCGAGAAGCGCCAGAAGAAGACGCCCGAGGAGCGCCGGGCCGAGGAAGACCAGAAGAACGCCCGCTTCGACTACCTCTACTCGCGCAGCGAGCTCGAGGACGTCGCCCGGACGGCGCGGGAGGTCGCGCGCCAGCCGGAGGTCCGCGAGGTCTACCTGGTCAACAACAACCACAACTTCGGAAAGGCCCCCACCAACGCGCTCATGCT
>DASXGF010000279.1:0-2721 GCA_036489275.1 Myxococcaceae bacterium
CCGTGACCGATTCCCAGCCTTCCCTCGCCCGCCCCGCCCCCAACGACCCCTGCTGGTGCCGGAGCGGGCTCAAGTACAAGAAGTGCCATCGGGAAGCGGACGCTCGCTCGGGCGCGCCGGCGCCTCGTGCCCGCCGGGTGAAGCCGGGCCGGATCTCGCCGATGCGCACCGTGCCGGCGGAGATCGCACGGCCGGACTACATCCCGTCCGGGCGGCCCGGACGCGGCGTCCGCGGAGACCCCGCCACCCGCCTCGACCGGATGCGCCGCGCCTGCCGCGCCGCCGCCCAGGTCCTCCAGGAGGTCGGCGGCCGGGTCGCTCCGGGCGTGACCACCGACGCGCTCGATGCCATCACCCACGCCGCGTACATCGCCCGCGGCGGCTACCCCAGCACCCTCGGGTACCACGGCTTCCAGAAGAGCATGTGCACCAGCGTCAACGAGGTGGTGGTGCACGGCATCCCCGACGACCGTCCGCTCGAGGCCGGGGACATCGTCAACTGCGACGTCACCATCTACCTCGAGGGCATGCACGGCGACTGCTCGGCCACGTTCCCGGTGGGCGAGGTGGACGAACGCGCGAAGAAGCTCATCCGGATCACCGAGGAAGCCCTGCTGAAGGGCATCGAGGCGGTGAAGCCCGGCCGCGAGGTGCGCGCCATCGGCCAGGCCATCGCCGCCCACGCCGCGGCCAGCGGCTTCGGCGTCGTGCGCAACTACTGCGGCCACGGCATCGGCGAGATCTTCCACACCGAGCTGCAGATCCCCCACTTCGACGACGCGGGAGCGACGACCGTCCTCGAGGAGGGGATGATCTTCACCATCGAGCCCATGCTCACCGAGGGGAGCTGGGGCGTGAAGCACTGGAACGACGGCTGGACCGCGGTGACCGCCGACGGCCTCCGCTCCGCGCAGGTGGAGCACACGCTGCGCGTGACCCGGGACGGGGCGGAGATCCTCACCCTCCCCTGACCGACCGGTCGGCATCCCCCCGGGAACGCCGCGGGGAGAACAGCCCACGACACTCCGCGGCCGGCCGCCCTCGCTTCCACCGAGGACCGTCGACAGGTTGCCGGCCGCCTGCCGCCGGACGGTTGCGGGTCGGGGGTGGCCTCCGTCACGCCCCACCGGTATATGGGCCGGCGCAGAAATCGGGCCGCCAGGGTGCCCCGAGGAGAGCCGATGCCGTTCGACATCCAGGTGACGCGCACCAAGACGCCGAAGCCGAAGCCGCCCGCCGGGGACCTCGGCTTCGGGAGGTTCTACAGCGACCACATGTTCCTCGCCGAGCACGAGGGCGGCGGCTGGCAGAACCCACGCATCGTCCCCCACGGCCCGCTGCCGCTCGACCCCGCGGCCAGCGCGCTGCAGTATGCCCAGGCGATGTTCGAGGGGATGAAGGCCTTCCCCGGCGAGAAGGGCCCCCTGCTCTTCCGGCCGGACATGCACGTCCGCCGGTTCAACGCCTCGGCCCGCCGCCTGTGCATGCCCGAGATCGACCCCGCGGATTTCCTGACCGCGCTCCGTGCCATCGTGCGCGAGGATTCTTCCTGGGTTCCCACCGAGCCTGGCGCGGCGCTCTACGTGCGGCCGACGATGATCGGCACCGAGGCCTATCTGGGGGTGCGCCCCTCGCGGAAATATCAGCTCTGCATCTTCACCTCGCCGGTGGGGAACTACTTCGGCCCGAAGCCCAGCCCGCTCCGACTGTGGGTGGAGACCGAGCACGTCCGTGCGGCGCGCGGGGGCATCGGCGCCGCCAAGGCCGGCGCCAACTATGTCGCGGCCCTGGCCGCCGGCGAGCGGGCGAAGAAGGCCGGCTTCCACCAGGTCATCTGGCTCGACCAGAACCACCGCAACGTCGAGGAGGCGGGGACGATGAACGTCTTCTTCCGCATCGCCGACACGGTGGTGACGCCCCCGCTCGAGGACTCGCTCCTCGCCGGCGTGACCCGGGACTCGATCCTCGCGCTCCTCCGCGAATCGAAGCTGAAGGTGGAGGAGCGCCCGGTGAGCATCGCCGAGGTCGCCGAGGCATCCGCGAAGGGAAGCCTTCAGGAAGCTTTCGGCACGGGAACCGCCGCCACCGTCTCGTCCATCGGCGAGCTGCAGTGGGGCGACAGGACGCTGCGCCTGCCGGATGCGCCGGGCCCGATCGCCCAGCAGCTCTACCGCGCGCTGAACGACCTCTTCGCCTCGCGGCGCCCGGACCGCCGCGGGTGGCTGGTCCCGGTCCAGCCCTCGTAGAGCTCCATCCGCTCCAGCGGAGGCGCGTAGAGGTGCAGGCTCACCGCCCGCACCCGTCCGGCGTGCTCCACGTGGTGGATGGTGTGCGGTTGCTCGTGGAAGACGGCTCCCGCGGCGTGCTTGCGGCGCTCGGCCCTCGTCACCTGACCGCTCGGCGCGAGCCGGTACTCCACTTCGCTCAGGGTGCCCTCGAGCACGCAGGTGACCCCGAAGCTCTCGCCATGTCCGTGGGTCGCGGTGCGCTGGCCCGGAAGCCAGCCGGCGATCATGACCTCCAGCCCCGCGGTGCGATGAATCAGGGTGCGGGTGTAGTCGCGGTCGCTGAACCGCGCCCGGGAGACGAGCGCCCGGAGCTCGAGACCGGCCGGCCACCCGGCGGCGAGCGCACGAAGCTCCTCCGGCCTCGGGCGGGGGGACAGTGGGCTTCCGAGGAGCGCGTGGAGTTCGTGCAGCGACATGACCCGCGACGACCGTG